>NZ_NCAS01000009.1:0-82169 GCF_002255515.1 Acidiphilium sp. 20-67-58
TCGCCACACGATATGACAAAACCGCACGAAATTTCCTCGCTGGTATTTGCCTCGTCCTCGCCGTCACATCTTGGATCAGTTGAGTCCAGAGCCTAGAGCTCTTTCCGATCCGGTTGGATCGGATGTAGTGCTCTATCATATTGATAAGCCGAGCATCTTTATCCGATCAGATGAGTCCATCTGATCGGATGATGCTCTAGACTGTCGGCGCAACCTTCAGGGCCAGACGGACATGGACATCAGGCGCGAGCACAAGATCAATTTCTGGTTTCTGATCGCGGCGATGATCGGCGTGCTGCTGATCCAGACCCTCATCGCCCGTCCGCCGGATGTGCGCACCATCCCGTACAGCACGTTTCTCTCGCTGGTGAAGTCCGGCGGGGTGACCGACCTGCGGATCGACCAGGACAGGATCACCGGCCGCTTCACCAATCCCGCGCCCAAGACGCCGGCAACCTTCGAGACCAACCGCGTCGATCCCGCACTGGCAACGACGCTCGGGGCCGCGGGCATCAGCTTCGCCGCCACACCCGGCCCCACGCTGATCGAGCGCGCGCTCGGCTGGATCCTGCCGGTGTTTCTCTTCGGGCTCATCTGGCTGTTCCTGATCCGCCGCATGGCCGGGGACTCCGGCGTCGGCGGCATGATGTCGATCGGCAAGAGCCGGGCGAAAATCTATGTCGAGAAGGACATCAAGGTGACGTTCGCCGACGTGGCGGGGGTCGACGAGGCGAAGGCCGAGTTGCAGGAGGTGGTCGATTTCCTGCGAAACCCGAAGGAATACGGGCGGCTTGGCGCCCGCGTCCCGAAGGGGATTCTGCTCGTCGGCCCTCCGGGCACCGGCAAGACGCTGCTGGCCCGCGCCGTCGCCGGCGAGGCGGGGGTGACGTTCTTCTCGATTTCAGGGTCGGAATTCGTCGAGATGTTCGTCGGCGTCGGCGCGGCCCGTGTGCGCGACCTGTTCGAGCAGGCGCGGCGGCAAGCGCCGGCGATCGTGTTCATCGACGAGCTTGACGCACTCGGCCGCGCGCGGGGCGGCATCTTCACCGGCGGCGGGCATGACGAGAAGGAGCAGACGCTGAACCAGTTGCTTACCGAACTCGACGGGTTCGACAGCAGCACCGGCGTGGTTCTCCTCGCCGCAACCAACCGCCCCGAGATTCTCGACGCGGCGCTGCTGCGCGCCGGCCGGTTCGACCGCCAGGTGCTGGTCGACCGGCCCGACCGCACGGGACGCATCGCCATTCTGGGCATCCACGCGAAGCGGATCACCCTGGCCGCGGATGTCTCGATCGAACAGGTCGCGGCGCTGACCCCGGGCTTTACCGGTGCCGATCTCGCCAATCTGGTGAACGAGGCCGCCTTGCTCGCCACCCGCCGCCGGGCCGATGCCGTGACGCTGGAGGATTTCAATCAGGCGATCGAGCGGATCGTCGCCGGGCTGGAGAAACGCAACCGGCTGCTCAACCCGCATGAGCGGGATATCGTCGCCCATCACGAAACCGGCCATGCGCTGGTCGCCATGGCGTTGCCGGGCGCCGATCCGGTGCAGAAGATCTCGATCATCCCGCGTGGGATCGCCGCCCTCGGCTACACGATCCAGCGCCCGCTGGAGGATCGCTACCTGATGGACCGGCGGGAGCTGTTTCAGCGGATGACGGTGCTGCTGGCCGGGCGAGCGGCCGAATCGCTGGTGTTCGACGAGGTCTCGACCGGGGCCGCGGACGATTTCGTGAAGGCCACGGAAATCGCCCGCAGCATGGTGCTGCGCTACGGCATGGTGCCCGAGCTGGGGCTGGTCGCCTATGAAGCGGATTCCGGCAGTGCCTGGCTCGGCGGTGCGGCGTCCGCCGATCTCCGGCAGCGCCGCTATGGCGAGCGGACGGCGGATGCGATCGATGCCGCCGTGCGGGAGATTCTCGATACCGCCTTCGAGGCGGCGCGGCTGATCCTGCGGCAGAACCGCGCCCTGCTCGACGAGGTGGCGGACGACCTGCTGCGCCGGGAAACGCTCGCCGCCGCCGAGCTCAGGCTCGTCGAGGCCCGGGTGGTCCGGCCCTCCGCCCTGCCCTTCCTGCCGGCGCCGGATCAGCCGCCGGCGGCGGCGAGCGTCACCACGATCGGGTGATGGTCCGAACTGCCGCGCGCGAGCACCCGCGTCTCGTGCGCCTGCAGGCCACGCACCATGCAGCGGTCGAGCCGGAACGGCACCATCTCGCCGGCGCGGCAGGTGGTCTGACGCGGCCCGACATCGCGAAACCCCCTGAGGCGGATCGGACCGACCGCGTTGTAATCGCCAAGGATCGCCGCCGGGCCATCGAGATGGCGGGCGATGTGACGAAGTTGCAGCCGGTTGAGCATCTGGCCGTGCGAGAGATGAACGTTGGCAAACGTGATCCCGCCCGCCTCCACCAGCAAGGCGAGGCGCGGCGGCACCCGGCCGGGCATCACGGAGGCGGGCAGACGCACCGTTCCGGGCTCGGCCAGCTTCACCGGGCTCCATGCCGCAAGCCCGTAGATCCGCCCCTGCATCGGCGCGCGATAGAACCAGCCGCCGCAGAGATCCGTCACCTGCGCGATCGATTCGGTGGCCTCCTGCATCAGCATCAGGTCGGGGCTGTATTCATCGATCAGCGCCGCGACCTCGCGAGCCTCGGCGCCAACCCGGCGAAGCAGGTTCCAGCTGATCAACCGCATCCGCACGCCTCCCGTGATCCACGCGGCGGGACCGGCCTGCCGCAGGTTACCTCAGGGGATATGGTGGCAACGCCCCGATCTTGTGTATGCATGTCGGCATGGCAGCCCATGACGGATGGCGCGGATGCCGCCGCTGATCCTCCTGGCTCTGGCGATCCATGTCGGCATCGCCATCGCGGTGACGCGGCACGCCCTGCTGCGCAAGGCGGATGTGCGGGCGGCTCTCGGCTGGATCGCGGTGGCCTGGCTGTCGGCAATCATCGGCGGCCCGCTCTACTTCGCCTTCGGCATCAACCGGATCAACCGGCGCGCGGGGCGTCTTTCGGCGCAGGCGGAAACCCGCGGCGTCCGCTTCGGCGATGCAGCACCACCCGACGCCCCGCCGCCGCTGCAGGCATTGGCCCGGGTCGGCCAGCGCGTCACTGGCGTCGCGGTACGGCAAGGCAACGCCATCGCGATCCTGCATGGCGGGGACAGGGCCTATCCCGCCATGCTGGAGGCGATCGGCGGGGCGCAACACAGCGTCGCCCTCGCCTCCTACATCTTCCGCCATGACGATGTCGGCCGCCGCTTCATCGCGGCGCTGGCGGCGGCGCAGGCGCGCGGGGTCGCAGTGCGCGTTCTCGTCGACGGCGTGGGTGGCGGCTGGCTGCGCGCACCGGCGATCCGCGCGCTGCGCCGCGCCGGCGTGCCATGCGCGAAATTTCTCCACAGCTGGGCGCCCTGGCGCATGCCGCTGCTCAACCTGCGCAACCACAAGAAGCTGCTGATCATCGACGGCGAAGCCGGCTTTACCGGCGGGCTGAACATCGGCGCCGAGAATCTCGCGCATGGCGAGGCCCGGAAGCGGGTGGACGATGTTCACCTGCGCATCGACGGGCCGCTCGCCCGGCAATTGATGGCGAGTTTCGCGCAGGACTGGCTGTTCACCACTGGCGAGGCGCTGGAGGACGAGGCCTGGTGGCCGGAGATCGCGGATGCCGGTGCGACCCCGGCGCGCGGCATTCGCTCCGGGCCGGACGGTGACCTGTTCAATCTCGAGACGGTCCTCGGCGCCGCGCTGACCCTCGCCACGCGCCGGATCAGGATCGTCACCCCCTATTTCCTGCCCGATACGCGGCTGGAATTCGCCCTTGCCCAGGCGGCGCTGCGCGGGGTGGACCTGCAGATCGTCATCCCGGCGCGGAGCGATCATCGACTGATGGACTGGGCGATGCGCGCCCATCTGCGCTTTTTCCCCGCCATCCGCCCGCATGTCAGGCTCGGCGCGGCGCCCTTCAACCACGCCAAGCTGGTCACGATCGATGGCGCCTGGTGCCTCATCGGCAGTTCGAACTGGGATACGCGGAGCCTGCGGCTGAATTTCGAATTCGACGTCGAATGCTACGATCCCCGGGTCTGCGCCGAGATCGATGCGCTGATCGACACCAAGGTTGCAGCCGCGGCGGCCCTGCCGCCGATGCCGGTATCGGCAGGTCTAGCGCCGCTGCGCGACGCGGCGGCGAGACTGCTCCTGCCCTATCTCTGAGGCGACCACCACATGGCCGATCCCGGTGCAGGAGTCAGGCCGGGGCAGGATAATGCTCTAGGACAGCAACCCGAGCGCGGTGCGGGTCAGCTCGCCATCCGGGCGGCGCAGCGCATCCAGGATGGTGAAATGATCGGCGCCCGCGACCGGCACCAGCGGCCCCGGCGCATGGCTCGCCGCGCGCAGGGCGTGCAGGTCGCGACTATCGCTGACCAGAGCCGCGAGTTCCCGGCTTCCATAGGCGATGGCGAGCGGCTTGGCGACCGCCGGCAGCCGGAGCGGCGACAGCGCGGCCACCTGCTCGTCGGTGAGGTGGAGCTTCTCGTCGAGATAGGTATCGCGCAGCGGCCCGAGCTCGAACACGCCGGAAATGGCGAGCCCGGCCGTCACGCGCGGATGGTTCAGCCCCATCGCCGCGAGATGCCCGCCGGCCGACCAGCCCGAGAGCACCACCTTGCCGGACACGCCATGGGCGGCGCCGTGGACGGCGAGCCAGTCCAGCGCCTGATGGATCTCGGCGACGATCTCGGCAAGCGTGGCCTCCGGTGCGAGCGTGTAGCCGGGCAAGGCGCAGGACCAGCCATGCGCACGCACGCCCTCGGCGAGGCAGGCGAAATCCTCCCGCCGGTTACGCTGCCAGTATCCGCCGTGAATGAACACGAGGCAGGGGGCATCGGCGGTCCCGGCCGGGTAGATGTCCCACAGATTGCGCTCTCGCGGGCCGTAGCGCAGGTCGAGCGCCTCGGCGTGGCGGGCGCGGTATTCGCGGGAGGCGGCGATCCGCGCCTCGTTCAGCGTCGGGCTTTCCGGCACCGCCGAGCTGTTATCATAGGCGCGGTCGCGCTCGGTGCGGCTCATCCGGCCCCATTCGGCACAGAGCCCGCGCAAGGGCGGCATGGTCATGCGTTGTCTCTCCCGGCAGCAGGGTCAGCGATGGCGGGAGACAGCATAATCCGCCGCCTCCATCATCAGCGCGCGCAGCGGATCGTCCGGCAGCGCGGCCAGCGCGGCCTTCGCCTTACGCGCGAAGGCGTCGGCTTCGCGCACGGTCTGCCCGATGGCGTCGTGCCGGGCGATCAGTTCGAGTGCGGTGGCCAGATCGGTCTCGGTCTGCTCACCGGTCTCGATCGTCCGCCGCCAGAACCCGCGCTCGGCGTCGTCGCCGGCGGCATGGGCGACCAGGACCGGATAGGTCAGCTTGCCCTCGCGGAAATCGTCACCGACGGTCTTGCCAAGCTCGTTCTGGTCGGCCGCGTAGTCCAGCGCATCGTCGACCAGCTGGAACGCCATGCCAAGGGCGGCGCCATAGGCTGAAAGTGCGGCGCAGATGGCCTGGTCGCACCCGGCGACAACACCGCCAACCTCGCAGGCGGCAGCGAAGAGCGCGGCCGTCTTGCCCTCGATCACCTTGAAATAGCGCGGTATGTCGGTGCCAAGATCGTTCTGGGTCGAAAGCTGCAACACCTCGCCCTCGGCGATAGTAGCCGACGCGTTGCAGAGAATCCGCAGCACCTCCAGCGAGCCATCCTCGACCATCAGCTCGAAGGCGCGGGCGAACAGGAAATCGCCCACCAGCACCGAGGCCTTGTTGCCGAACACGGCATTCGCGCTGGCCAGTCCGCGGCGCAGCTCGCTGTCGTCCACCACGTCGTCATGCAGCAGCGTGGCGGTGTGGATGAACTCGACGCAGGCGGCGAGGCGGATATGCCGCTCGCCGCGATAGCCGCAGAGCCGCGCCGCCGCGAGGGTGAGCAGCGGGCGCAGCCGCTTGCCGCCCGCGGCCACCAGATGCGCCGCAAGCTGCGGGATCAGCTGGACGTCGCTCGCCATGCGGGCGACGATCGTCCGGTTCGTCGCGTCCAGATCGTCGCGCAGGACAGAGGCAAGCCGATGCAGGGAATCGTCATGCGAATGCATGCGCGGGTTTCCGCCGTCCTGTCCCGAGGTGAGCAGCCCATCCACAGCCGGTGTCAACCTTGTGTTTCCATTGAGATACGGACAGCATATCGGCCGGAAGGTTGAGGGGTCAAGGCGGCGGACCACGAACCCCAGCGCACGGGAGAGGAGCGGCGTGGAAACGATCATTGCGTCCAACGACACGATCCGGCTGAATTTCCTGATGGCCCTGCTGCGCGATGCCGGGCTGGCGCCGGTTCTGCTCGACCAGAATATCGCCGCGATCGAGGGCAATATCGGCGCCTTTCCGCGCCGGATCGCGGTGGCGGCGGACGAGGCGGCGCAAGCCCGGCGCATCCTGCACGAAGCCGGCGAGGCATGACCCGCACCGAGGGCACGCTGCTCGCCGGCCGCGTCCGCTATGCCCAGCCGGCGAGCGGACATCGCAGCGGAATCGAGCCCGTGCTGCTTGCCGCCGTCGTGCCGGCGCGGCGTGGCGACCGGGTGATCGAGGCCGGGACCGGCGCCGGCGCCGGGCTGCTCTGCCTTGCCCATCGCGTGCCGGGGCTATCTGGCGCCGGTATCGAGCGCGACCCCGCAATCGCGGCCATCGCCCGCACCAATCTGCGGGCGAACGGCCAGGAGGGACTCGCCGTCATCGCCGCCGACATCACCCGCCCGCCTTTGGCCGGACCGTTCGACCATGCCTTCGCCAACCCGCCCTGGCGGGCCCCTGCCGACACGCCATCGCCCGATCCCGGCCGGCGACTCGCCTATGAGGCGCCAGGCGGGCTGCTGGCGGCCTGGACGGCGGCGCTCGCAAGCCTGCTGCGCCCGCGCGGCAGCCTGTCGTTGATCCTGCCCGCCGCCTCGATCGACGCAGCGCTCGAAGCCACCCGCGCCGCCGGCTGCGGCGCCACGCGGCTGCTGCCGCTCTGGCCGCGGCTAGGCCGGCCGGCGAAATTGTTCATCCTCCAGGCTACGCGCGGCAGTCGCGGCCCGACGGTGCTGCTGCCGGGGCTTGTCCTGCATGAGGGCGAAGGGTTCAGCGAAGCCGCCAATCTCGTACTGCGGGACGGTGCGGCGATCGATCTCTGAGGCGGCGGCCTTATCGCCGCACGGGCCGCGCGGGATGCAGGCCGGCCGGCAGAACCGGCTCCAGATGCGGCCAGAGATCCGGGTCGGGCACTTTCACCAGATCATGCGCGAGGGTGCCGATCAGGTTGCGCGCCGGCAGCGGGCCGAGGGCGTCGCGCAGCGTCGCCAGCAAGCGTGCCGGAGCCACAAGGATCAGCCCGCCGAAACTGCCCTCCGGCAGGGCGTTCAGCTCGGAGGCGATGGTGCGGGCAAAATCGGATTTTTCCACCTGATGCGGATCATGCCGCGGCTGGACCGCGTGATGCGCCGTCGAGAAGCTGTGAAACGCGGCGCCGGGGCCGTCGCTGCGCAGGTCCGACGATCGCAGATGCGCGGTGACGGATTCGAAACGCCGCTCGGTCTCGAGCTTGCCCGGAGGGCGGATCCGCACGAAGCGGGCCTGCGCGCCATCGGCGATCACGATCAGGAGATTCTCGCTGCTGGTCATCATCGTGGGCTCCACGCGAATTGGTCTGGTAAGTCTAGACCATCGGGCCGGCGGCGGGAGTTGTCCGATCGGACGACGCAGCGAACAGCGATCCGCACGCCAGCCATGCGCAACAGAAGCGGCAAAGCCCGGATTTGCTTGATTTCGCTCATTGAAACGTTTCGCAACCGCGAGCACACCGCACAGCCGGAAACACCGGCAACGCAGGGAGTTCACGCGGAATGTATCGTGACCGGATCAGGCTGGAGACGCTCTGGGGCAAGGTGATGTCGGCCGAGGAGGCCGCGCTGTCGATCAGGGACGGAATGGTGATCGGCATGAGCGGGTTCACCCGGGCGGGTGACGCCAAGGAGGTTCCGGTGGCCCTCGCCGAGCGCGCCCGGCACGATCCGCTGCGGATCACGCTGATGACCGGCGCCTCGCTGGGCAACGATATCGACAAGACGCTGGCCGAGGCCAACGTGATCGCCCGCCGCATGCCCTTCCAGGCCGATCCGGCGCTGCGCCGCCGCATCAATGACGGCGAGGTGATGTTCATCGACCAGCATCTGTCAGAAACGGTTGAGCAATTGCGCGCGCGCCAGCTTCGCCCGGTCGACATCGCCGTGGTCGAGGCGACGGCGATCAACGAGAAGGGCGGCATCGTGCCCACCACCTCGGTCGGCAACGCCGCGAGCTTCGCCGTGCTGGCGGAGAAGGTGATCGTCGAGATCAACATGACGATGCCGCAGGAACTCGAAGGCTTGCACGACATCTATTTCCCCTCGCGCCGCCCCTATCGTGAGCCGCTCGGGGTGATGCGGCCGAGCGACCGGATCGGCCTGCCCTATGTGCCGATCGACCCGCAGAAGATCATCGGCATCGTCATCACCAGCAAGGCCGACAGCCCCTCGCGCATCGAGCCGCCCGATGACGACACCGCCGCGATCGCCGGGCATCTGCTGGAATTCCTCGACCGCGAGGTGCGCGAGGCGCGGCTGTCGCCCTCGCTGATGCCGTTGCAGGCCGGCATCGGCAGCATCGCCAACGCGGTGCTGCACGGCTTCACCGAAAGCCGGTTCAGCAACCTCACCATGTATTCCGAGGTCTTGCAGGACAGCACGATCGCCCTGCTCGACAGCGGCCGCCTCGTCTTCGCCTCCGGCTCGTCGATGACACTGTCGAAGCCGCTCTACGAACGGGTTCTCGGCGATATCGGCCGCTACCGCGACCGGCTGGTGCTGCGCCCGCAGGAAATCAGCAACCATCCCGAAATCGTCCGTCGCCTCGGCATCATCGGCATCAACACGGCGCTGGAGGTGGACATCTACGGCAACGTCAATTCCACCCATGTCGGCGGCACGCACATGATGAACGGCATCGGCGGCTCGGGCGATTTCGCCCGGAACGGCCATCTCTCCGTATTTGTCACCAAGTCGCTGGCCAAGGAGGGCAGGATTTCGAGCGTCGTGCCGATGGTCTCGCATGTCGATCATACCGAGCACGACGTGGACGTGATCGTCACCGAGCGGGGGCTGGCCGATTTGCGGGGTCTTGCCCCGCGCGAGCGGGCGGCGCTGATCATCAGCAACTGCGCGCACCCGCTCTACCGCGATGCGCTGCGGGATTATTTCGATGAGGCGATCCGCACACGGGGCGGCCAGACCCCGCATCTGATCGAACAGGCGCTTTCCTGGCACGCCCGCCTGCGCGAGAGCGGCACGATGCAGGGATGATGCTCTGTTCACCAATATTATAGAGCACTACATCCGATCCGTTCGGATCAGATGTAGTGCTCCAGGGTGCGGTGCCGCTTGGTCAGACCCGCATCGGCATGAGAACGAAAATCGCGCTCTCGTCGCCGGCGGCGCGCACCAGGGTCGGTGCCGCGCCATCGGCGAAGCAGAACTCCACCTTGCCCTTGATCTGCTCCGTCACGTCGTTGAGGTAGCGCGCCTGGAAACCGATCTCGAGCGGTGTCGAATGATATTCGACCTGCGCCTCGTCGAGTTCCTCCGTTGCCGTGCCCTGGTCGGGGCTGGTGGCGGAAAGCACCAGGAGGTCGCGCCCGACCGAGAGTTTGACCGGCTTGTTGCGCTCGGAGGTAATGGCCGAGACGCGCGCGACCGCGGCAGAGAAGTCCGCCGTCTCGACGCGCAGCACCTTGTCGTTGCCGATCGGGATGACCTTGGAATAGTCGGGATAGGTGCCATCGATCAGCTTGCTGGTCATCCGCATCGTGTCCAGCTCGAACTGGATGCGGGTTTCCGACAGCGCGATCGAGACATCGCCGGAGACCTCGTCGAGCAGCTTGCGGATCTCGTTCACCGTCTTGCGCGGGACGATGACGCCCGGCATCCCCGCCGCACCCTCGGGCAGAGGTTCCTCGACCCGGGCAAGACGATGCCCATCCGTCGCCACCGCGCGGAGGACCTGCAAGCCATCCGATTCGGCGGCGTGCAGGTAGATGCCGTTGAGATAATACCGCGTTTCCTCGGTCGAGATCGCGAAGCGGGTGCGGTCGATCAGCCCGCGCAGCGCCTGCGCCGGCACCGCGAAGCGATGGGTCAGCTTGCCGGCATCGAGCTTCGGGAATTCATCCGTCGGCAGCACGACGAGCTTGGTCGCATAGCGCCCGGCGCGCAGCGCGAGCGGTGCGTCGCCGCCCGGATGGTCGAGTTCGATCTCGGCATTGTCCGGCTGGCGGCGCACGATCTCGTAGAGTGTCGCGGCCGGCGCGGTCACCGATCCGTCACGCATCGTCGTTGCGGCGACTTCCTCGATCAGCGCGATTTCGAGGTCGGTCGCGGCAACGGTCAACCGCCCTTCCCGCACCGCCAGCAGCACATTGGCCAGGATGGGAATCGTGTTGCGTTTTTCGACAACGTTCTGAACATGGGCCAGCGCTTTCAGCAGCGTTGCCCGATCCGCCTTGAGCTTCATGCGATCCTTCCAGTCAGCCTGACCGGGCGGCTTCCGCACCCGGGGTCTTGCTGCATAGCCCAGTTCGAACGGGAATTGAACCATCCCGCGCATCGGCCGGTGGGTGACAGCAGCGGAAAGCCGGGCTAAGGCAGGGCAGGCGGGGTGCAGCGCCCGGCTTCAGTTCGACAATCGGCACTCGTTTCAAAGCGGATCGGCACATGACACGACCAGTCCCGCCCGCCCTCGTTCACGGTCGCCGGCTGCCCAACGCGTGGGACGCCGCGGCGATCGCCCTCGTCTTCGCCTTGCTGATCGGTGTTGCGCATGTGGCGCGGGGCACGCTGACGCCGCTGGCGCAGATGCAGTCCGGCCACATTCATCTCGACCCGGCCTGGCTGCCCGGCTACGCGCTGCGCACCACGATGCGCATGTTCGCCGCCCTGCTGGTCTCGCTCGGCTTCACCTTCACCGTGGCCACCCTCGCCGCGAAAAGCCGGCGCGCGGCGATCATCGTCATTCCGGTTCTCGACATCCTGCAGTCGATTCCCATTCTGGGCTTCATCTCGTTCACCGTGCTGTTCTTCCTGCACCTGTTCCCCGGGCAGGAACTCGGCGCCGAACTGGCCGTGGTCTTTGTCATCTTCACCAGCCAGGCCTGGAACATGGCGTTCAGTTTCTACCAGTCGCTGACCACGGAGCCGGCGGACCTGATCGAGGCCTGCCGCAGTTTCGGGCTGACCCCCTGGCAGCGCTTCTGGCGGCTCGACGTGCCTTTCGCCGTGCCCGGCCTCGTGTGGAACACCATGCTGTCGATGTCCGGCGGCTGGTTCTTCGTCGTTGCCTCCGAGGCGATCACGGTCGGCAACACCACTTTCACCCTGCCGGGTATCGGCTCCTATGTCGCGGTCGCACTGCAGCACCGGGATTTCGCGGCGATCGTCTATGCGCTGCTGGCCATGCTGGTGGTGATTTTGCTCTATGACCAGCTGCTCTTCCGCCCGCTCGTCGCCTGGTCCGGCAAGTTCCGGTTCGAGACCGTGCCCTCCGCCGGCGAGACCGAACCTTGGGTGCTGCGGCTGCTGCGCCGTACTTTTCTACTCCGCGCGGCGGGGGACTGGCTGAGCGACCAGTTTGCCCACATCGTCCGCCTGCGCCTCGGCCGGGCGGAACGGACGTTCGTGTCCGCGGGGCGGCACCGTGGCGCCAGCCGGATCGGCGACGCCGCCTTCTATGCCGTCGTGATCATCGCGGCCGGCATCGCCTCGGCGCAGGTGGTCGAGTTCTGCGCGCGAACGATGCACTGGAGCGATCTTGCCCGATGCGTCATTCTTGCCCTCTACACGCTGGCGCGCGTGATCGCGGCGCTGGCAATCTCGTGCCTGGTCTGGGTGCCCGTCGGCGTCTGGGTCGGGTTCCGGCCCTGGGCGACCCGGCTGGTTCAGCCGGCAGCGCAATTCCTCACCGCTTTCCCGGCCAATCTGGTCTTCCCGGTCGTGGTCGCCGGCATCGTCTATTTCCGCCTCGCCCCGGATATCTGGCTGACGCCGCTGATGGTCCTCGGGACGCAGTGGTACATCCTGTTCAACGTGGTCGCCGGTGCCGCCGCCCTACCCGGCGATCTCAGGGAGGCCGCGGCGAATTTCCGCCTGCGCGGGCTGCTGCGGTGGCGCCGGCTGATCATTCCCGGGATACTGCCCTATTTCGTCACCGGCGCGCTGACCGCGACGGGTGCCGCCTGGAACGCCTCGATCGTCGCGGAGGTGGCGTCCTGGGGCCACACCACGCTGGTCGCGCGCGGGCTCGGCGCCTATATCGCGCAAGCGACCGTGGCAGGCGATACCAGCCGCATCGTGCTCGGGGTGGCGGTGATGGCGGCGTTCGTGCTCGGCTTCAACCGGCTGGTATGGCGGCCGCTCTACGCCTATGCGAGCCGACGGACCAATTTCGGATAAGGAGGAGAGATGGACCAGCAAACCGCGCCCGGCATCCTGCTCGATGTCCGCAACTGCCGGCAATCCTATCCGAAGGAAGCCAACAGCGAACTCATCGTGCTCGATGACGTCAACGTGACGCTGCGCGAGGGCGAGATCGTCGGCCTGCTTGGCCGCTCCGGCTCGGGCAAGTCCACATTGCTGCGGATCATTGCCGGCCTGCTGCGCCCGACCCGTGGCGACGTGTCGTGGAAGGGCACGCCGGTAAGCGGCCCGGTGCGCGGTGTTGCCATGGTGTTCCAGAGTTTTGCGCTGTTTCCCTGGCTCACGGTGCAGGAAAACGTCGAACTCGGGCTGGAGGCGCAGGGCGTGGCGAGGCGCGAGCGCGAGGAGCGCACCGAGGAGGCGATCGACCTGATCGGTCTCGGCGGCTACGACGGTGCCTATCCGAAGGAGCTTTCCGGTGGCATGCGCCAGCGCGTCGGCCTTGCCCGCGCGCTGGTCACCCATCCCGACCTGCTGCTGATGGACGAGCCGTTCTCGGCGCTCGACGTGCTGACCGCCGAAACCCTGCGCACCGACCTCATCGATCTGTGGTCGGAAGGCAAGCTGCCGGTGAAATCGATCCTGATCGTGACCCACAATATCGAGGAGGCGGTGCTGATGTGCGACCGTATCCTCGTGTTTTCATCCGATCCCGGGCGGGTCGCGCACGAGCTGCGGGTGCCGTTTCCGCATCCGCGCAACCGGCTCGACCCCGCCTTCCGCAAGATGGTGGACGACATTTACGCGGTGATGACGCGGCGCAAGTCGCCGGCCGACCTGAAGGCCGAGGCCACCCGCCCGGCCACCGGCTTCGCCACCCCGCTGCATCCGATCGGCACCAACCTGATGTCCGGCCTGATGGAAACCCTCGCCGCCCCGCCCTATGACGGACGGGCCGACCTGCCGGCGCTCGCCTCGGTGCTGCAATACGAGGCCGACGAATTGCTGCCGCTCGGCGAAACGCTGCAACTGCTCCGCTTCGCCGAGCTTGAGGATGGCGACATCCGCCTCACCGAGCAGGGACGCAACTTCGTCCATGCCGATACCGAGGAGCGCAAGCAGATCTTCGCCGCGGCGGCGCTGGCCAATGTCAAGCTCGTCGCCGCGATCCGCCAGGTCATCGACGAGCGGTGGAACCACCGCGCCTCCGCCGTTCGCTTCCGCGACGAGCTCGAGGATCACATGTCGCCCGAGCGCGCCGAGGAAACGCTGCGCACCGCCATCTCCTGGGGTCGCTACGCCGAGATCTATTCCTATGACGAGGAAGCCCAGCAGTTCAGCCTCGAGGATATCGAGGAGGAATAGGCCCGGCCGGCCTTGCCCCCCGCCTGCTTTAACCGGCGGGGGCGGCACGCCATCTGCTCTGGATGAATACCGGAGCAGAAAGACTGCGCGACGTGCCGGTCGGCATCGATGCGACCGGCACCCGCACCGAGCATGATTCGATGGGCGCGATCGAAGTGCCGGCGGATCGCTACTGGGGGGCCCAGACCCAGCGAAGCCTGCGGCATTTCGCCATCGGCGAACGGATGCCGACCGCGCTCTACCGCGCCTATGCGCTGGTCAAGAAGGCGGCGGCCGAGGCGAATGAGGAGCTTGGCGTGCTGCCCGGCTGGAAGGTGGCGGCGATTATCCGCGCCGCGGAGGAGGCGATGGCGGGCGCGCTCGACGATCATTTCCCGCTGCATGTCTACCAGACCGGCTCGGGCACGCAGTCCAACATGAACCTCAACGAGGTGTTGGCCGCGCGGGCGAACCAGTTGCTCGGCGCCGCCCCCGGCGCGCACGCGCCGATTCACCCGAATGACGATGTCAACCGGTCGCAATCCTCCAACGACACCTTCCCCACGGCCATGCATGTCGCAACCCTCGCGGCGCTGGACGACGAACTCATCCCCGCCATCGACGCGCTGGCCGGCGCGATAGAGGCCAGGGCCGCTGCCTGGATGGACATTCCCAAGACCGGCCGCACCCATCTGCAGGATGCGGTGCCGCTCACCGTGGGGCAGGAATGGTCAGGCTATGCGCACCAGCTGCGCGACGCGCTGGCGCGGGTCCGGGACTCGCGCGGCGGGCTGCTCGAACTCGCCGCCGGCGGTACCGCGGTCGGCACCGGCCTCGCCGCCCCCGCCGGCTTCGGCCGGGCGATCGCCGCACGGATCGCCGCGCTCACCTCCAAGCCCTTTGTCACCGCGCCGAACAAGTTCGCTGCCCAAGCCTCGCTCGATGCGATGGTGGCGACGATGGCCTCCCTGCGCGGCCTCGCCGTAGCGCTGATGAAGATCGCCAACGACATGCGCTGGCTCGCCTCCGGCCCGCGCTGCGGGATCGGCGAGCTTCTGCTGCCGGAAAACGAGCCGGGCTCCTCGATCATGCCCGGCAAGGTGAACCCGACCCAGTGCGAGGCACTGGTGATGGTCTGCATCCAGACCATCGGCGATGACGCGGCGGTCGCCTTCGCCGGCAGCCAGGGCAATTTCGAGCTGAACGCGATGCGTCCGCTGATCATCAACAACGTGCTGCGCACCTGCCGGACCATGACGGAGTCCTGCACCGCCTTCCGCCGGTTCTCGGTCGAGGGGACCGAGCTGAACCGCGTGCGGATCGACGAGCAGCTCGGCCGCTCGCTGATGCTGGTGACGGCACTGAGCCCGGAGATCGGCTATGACCGCGCCGCCGCCATCGCCCATCACGCGGCGGAACACGGCCTGACGCTGCGCGAGGCGGCGACTGGCTATGGCGGCGTCGACCCCGCGACGTTCGACCGGCTCTGCGATCCGGCGAGGCTCGTCGGCTCCGGCGTGGCCGGCGCCTGACCCCGCCCGGCAAAGATCGGCTCCGCCGCGCGCATCCTCGCCGCCAGCGCATCGGCGACGGCGCGGATCCGCGGCACGTCGCGCGTATCCTCGTGCTGGACCAGCCAGATTTCCCGCTCCGGCAGCGGCGGCGAATCGATCCGTGTCAGCCCCGCGCCGAGGGCAACGTGGTGCCCGAGCACGGCGATGCCCAGCCCGGCGCGGGCGGCGGCGAGCTGGCTCACCCGGCTGTCGGTCCTGAGGGCGACGGATGCCTTCGGCGCCATTGCCGCCAGGGCATCGAGCTCAGGATAGGCGCCGGTCTCGTCGCGCGACAGGATCAGCCGGTGCCCCTCGCCCTCGCTGCCCGGCAGGGCGGGCGCGCGATGCGCGGCAAGATAGGCCTCGTTCGCATAAAGACCGAACGATACCGTGCCGATCCGCCGGCCGAGCAGCGATTGCCCGCGCGGCCGCGCCAGGCGGATTGCCAGATCAGCTTCGCGCGCCGCCAGCGAAAAGGTCCGGTCGTCCGCGATCAGCTCGACCACGATCCCCGGATAGCGGGACGCAAGATCGCCGAGCGCGGGCATCAGCACGGCAGCCGCGAAATCGGCGACGGTGGTCAGCCGCACCGTGCCTTCCAGCCGTACATCCCGGCCGCTGACCGCGCGCTCGGCTGCCAGCGCCGCCGCCTCCATCCGCTCCACCTCGGCGCGCGCCGCCTCGCCGGCGACGGTCAGCCGGAAGCCGCGCGGCGTGCGTTCCAGCAGCCGCACCCCGGCCCGCGCCTCCAGCGCCGCGAGCCGCCGCCCCATCGTCGATTGCCGCACGCCAAGCCGGCGCGCTGCCGCCGACAGCGTCCCCTCGCGGGCGATGGCGAGAAAGCTGCGCAGATCATCCCAATCCATCGGCGTTTCCATGCAAAATCGCATGACGATAACCGAAAATTCGGGTATTAACCATCCGACTTCGCATGGTTATCTCGGCTGTGAAGGAGATCACGCATATGGACCCAAAAATCGATGCAAGAACGGCCGGCTATGGCGCGCTGCTGCTGCGCCTGACCCTCGGCTTCCTGTTCTTTGCCCATGACTGGCTGAAATACGCCATTTTTACCCCCGCCGGGACGGAGCATTTCTTCGCCAGCCTCGGCCTGCCGGGCTGGTTCGGCCTGTTCGTCATGCTCTGGGAGCTTGCCGCCGGCGTTGCGCTGGTGCTGGGGATCTGGGCCCGCCTCGCCGCGCTGCTGATCGTGCCCGACCTGATCGGCGCCATCGCGCTGGTGCATATCCATAACGGGTTCTATTTCACGGCGAAGGGCGGCGGATGGGAATATCCCACGTTCTGGGCCGTCGCACTCGTGGTGCTTGCCCTGATCGGCGATGGTCCCTACGCGCTTGTCCCGACCCCGTTCGGCCGGAGGACGACATGATGCAACCCGCTCTCTTCGTCAGCCACGGTTCGCCGATGCTGGCGCTGACCGAAACCCCGGCGAGGAGCTTCCTCGCCGGACTTTCCGCCACCCTGCCCCGGCCGCGCGCCATTCTCGTCGTCTCCGCGCATTGGGAGACGGACGCGCCGATGGTCAATGCGGTCGAGCGCAACGGGACTATTCACGATTTCTTCGGCTTCCCCCGCGCGCTCTACCAGTTGGCCTATCCCGCGCCGGGCGATGCGGCGCTGGCCCAGCGCATCGCTGCCCTGCTCGGCGAGGCCGGTTTCCCGACCGGGCTCGACCCGAAACGCGGGCTCGATCATGGTGCCTGGGTGCCGCTGCTGCTGGCCTATCCGGCGGCCGACATCCCCGTGCTCCAGCTTTCGGTCCAGACCCGGCTTGGCCCGCGCCACGCTTTCGACATCGGCCGCGCACTGGCCCCGCTGCGGCGCGAGGATGTGCTGATCGTCGGCTCCGGCAGTTTCACCCATGACCTGCGGCGCTTCCGCGGCCAGCCGGTCGACGCGCCGGAAACCGAGGACGTGACGGCGTTCAGCGCCTGGATGGACGAGGCGATTGCCGGCAACGACATCGCCGCCCTGCTCGACTATCGCGCCCGCGCGCCGCATGCGCGCGACGAGCACCCGACCGAGGAACATCTGCTGCCGCTCTTCACCGCGATCGGCGCCGGAGAGGGCGACGCGGCGCGGCGACTGCACAACTCGACCGAACACGCCATCCTGCGGATGGATGCCTACGGGTTCGGCCTTCCGGCCTGATACCGCACCGCCCAGCGCAGCGGGATCAGCGAGGCGAGCAGCAATAGCCCGGCGACGACGAGGGCGGTGCCCGAGCGGGGCACATCCGCCGTGCCGTCAGGCCCCAGCGTCGCCGCATAGATCGTGGTGAACAGCAGCGGACCGACCAGCGCGGTCAGCCCGGTCAGACTGGCGAGCAGGCCCTGCAACCGCCCCTGCTCGCGCCCGCCAATCCGGTGCGCCATGATCCCCTGCACCGCCGGCATCGCCAGCCCCCAGGCCGAAAGCACCGGCACACCGATCCAGAAAATCTGCGAATCGGGTGCCAAGCCGAACAGCACGAACCCGGCGGCACCGCCGATCAGGCCGAGGATGAGTGTCCGCGGCTCGCCGAGCCGGCGCACCATCGGCCCGACCACTACACCGCCGACCACGGCAAACCCCACCCCGGCGGCGGCGAGGGCCGCGCCGATCAGCTGCGGGCGCCAGCCGAACCGTTCCTGCACGTAGAGCACCATGACCGACGGCACCGCCTGCAGCGCAAGCGTACCGAGCGCGTAGATCGTCGCCGGCGCCGCCACGCCCGGCCGGCGATAGAAGCGCAGCGCATCGAGCGGATTGAGGCCCCGCCAGCCGATCCGTCGCCGCCGGCGCGGCGCGAGCGATTCCGGCAGCGCCACCAGGCCATACAGGAAATTCGCAAGAGACAGGCCGGCAGCGAACCAGAACGGCAGGCGCAGCGACACCGCGCCGAGCAGGCCGCCCAGAGCCGGCCCGAGCACAAAGCCGATGGCCGCGGCAACGCCCGAGACGCCGAAAGCCGCCGCCCGGCGCTCCGGCGGCGTGACATCGGAGATATAGGCGTTGGCCGCGGCGATATTGGCAGAGGAGGCGCCGGAAAGAATGCGCCCGGCGAGCAGCCAGCCGACCGACGGCGCCAGCGCCATCACGGTGAAATCCACTGCCTGGCCGAGGCAGGAGAGCAGGATTACCGGCCGCCGGCCGAACCGGTCGGACAGCGCGCCAAGCATCGGCGAGGCGATGAACTGCATCGCCGCCCAGGCCGCGCCAAAGGCGCCGAAGACATGCGCGCTGAGCACTGGCTGCCCGCCCACGAGCCCGGTGATGAGCGCTGGCAGCACCGGCAGGACGATCGCCATGGCCAGCATGTCCAGCAGGATCGTAGCCATGATGAAGCCGAAAGCGGCCCCGCGCCGGCGGGGCGTGGAGCCGCTCATCGACGATGGCGCAAGGCGCGCGCCATCCCTCAGGCGTAGTCGGCGCTGCTGGTGACGTCGCGCGTGCGGTCCGACTTGATGGCGTGGAACACCGGCGACAGCACGGTGGCCAAAAGCACGTTCACGACGAAGGTCGCCAGCGCGATGTAGCAGGGGAACGTCACACCGCCGATATGGAACGGATAGATCGATCCCTTCAGGTGGTTGAGCAACGCGAAATGCGTCGCCAGCCCGATGCCGACGGCCCAGCCCACCAGCAGCGCCCAGCCATTGTAGAACCGGGTGAACAGGCTGAACACAATGGACGGGAAGATCTGGATCATCCACATGCCGCCGAGCAGCTGCAGTTGGATCGCGTATTTCTGCGGCAGGCCGAAGATGAAGATCAGCGCGCCGATCACCATCACGATCGAGAACAGCTTCGCGATCTGCGATTCGGCGCTGGGCGACATGCCGGGGGCAACGAACTCCTTCCAGATGTCGCGGGTGAAGATATTCGCCGAGGCGATCGCCATGATCGCGGCGGGCACCAGCGCGCCGATGGCAATGGCCGCGAAGGCGACGCCGACGAACCAGCCCGGCAGGGTATGGATCAGCAGCGCCGGCACGGCGAAGCTCGGACCATAGGTCTTGAAGCCGGCGGCGAATTGCGGCAGCGCGGCAACGCCGGCGGCGATCGCCATGGCGCCGAGCAACGTGATCAGGCCGAGCATCAGCGAATAGGCCGGCAGGATGACGGCGTTCTTCCGCACCGTCTCGCTCGACCGGGCGGAGAGAATGCCGGTCAGCGCGTGGGGGTAGAGGAACAGCGCCATGGCCGAGCCGAGGGCGAGGGTCGCATAGCCCGAATAGACGCCCGTGGTGTGCGGGCCGGGGATGGGCAGCAGCAGCTTCGCATGCGCTATCTTGGCGAAGACACCCCCGAATCCGCCAAGGGAGGACGGGATCGCGATGATCGCGACGATGATCGTCAGGTAGATCAGCGTATCCTTTACCACCGCGATCATCGCCGGCGCGCGCAGGCCCGACGTGTAGGTGAAGGCGGCGAGCACGAGGAAGGCGAGGATGAGCGGCAGATGGCCGCCGAACCCGATGCCGAGATTGAACGCGCCGATCACCACCTGCATGCCGACGAGCTGAAGCGCGATATAGGGCATGGTCGCGATGATGCCGGTGACCCCGACGGCCAGCGCCAGCCAGCGGTTGCCATAGCGGCCGCGGACGAATTCAGGCCCGGTGACGAAACCGTATTTCGCCGCCACCCGCCACATTTTCGGGAACACGACATACAGGATCGGGTAGGCGACGATCGTGTATGGCACCGCGAAAAAGGCAATCGCGCCCGCGCCGAACATCAGCGCGGGAACGGCGATGAAGGTGTAGGCGGTGTAGAGATCGCCACCGATCAGGAACCACGAGATCAGCGTGCCGAACTGGCGGCCGCCCAGGCCCCATTCATGAAGCTGGCTGAGATCGCCGCCACGCCAGCGCGCGGCGAAGAAGCCCAGAATCAGGACGGCAACGACCAGAACGGCAAAGACAATGCCTGCAGCAAACATGGTTCGGGCTCCTCAGCTCTCGACGCGCCAGACGATCCAGATCAGGATCGCCGACAGCACGACCCAGAGGAGCTGGTACCAGTAGAAAAAGGGAAAGCCGGCGATTTCCGGCTTGGCGTGATTGAAGAATGGAACCCAAAGCGTGGCCACGAACGGCACCACGAGAAGGATCCGCCAGAACGAAACGCGTGGCTTACGCTCCGTGTTGTCATCGGGCATGGAATGACTCCGGGTTAAGTGAATGTCGATTACGACAACGTTACAGCCCTTTAGACGGACTTGCCCTCCCGGGGCAAGGTATCCTCAACAATCCGTGAGGTCGCCAGCCTGCAGGCGCGCCGGATGGCCCGCAGATCCGACAGTGCGGCGGAGAAATCCGTGTTTTCGATGATGAAATCGAATTCCATCTGGTGGGCCAGTTCGCTTTCGGCTTCCTCCATCCGGCGTTCGATGGTCTCGGCATCGTCGCCGCGCGCGACCAGGCGCGCCCGCAACTCCTCGACGCTGCGGGTGCGGATGAAGACGCCCACCACATCGTTCGGCAAGGCGCTGCGGAGCTGGCGAAATCCCTGCCAGTCGATGTCGAACAGGATGTCCCGCCCAGCGGCCAGCGCCGCCTCGACCGGTGCACGTGGCGTGCCGTAGCGCCGCGCGAACACAGTCGCGTGCTCCAGGAACGCGCCAGTCTCGACCATGGCGGCGAATTCTTCGGGCGATTTGAAGAAATAATGTTCGCCATCGACCTCGCCGGGCCGCGGCGCGCGTGTCGTCGCGCTGATCGACAGCGACATCCATGAATCGCCCTCGAGCAGGGCGCGCGAGAGCGAGGTCTTGCCCGCGCCCGAGGGGGCGGCGAGCACGAGGCACATGCCGCGCCGCTTCATGCCGGCCTACTCAATGTTCTGCACCTGTTCACGCAATTGCTCGATCGTCGCCTTGAGGTCGAGCCCGATCGCGGTCAGCTCCAGCGAAGCGGATTTGCTGCACAGCGTGTTCGCCTCGCGGTTGAATTCCTGCATCAGGAAGTCAAGCCGGCGGCCGACCGCCACGGCGTCGGCCAGCAGCGCGCGGGCGGCACCGACATGCGCGTCCAGCCGGTCGAGTTCCTCGCGCACATCCGATTTCGTGGCGAGCAGGGCGATTTCCTGGGCGAGCCGCTCCTGCGGCAGCGGATCGGCAGCGCCGAGCAGGTCGGCCAGCGCCGCCTGCAGCCGGGCGCGGTGCTGTGCCGCCTGTTCCGGCGCATGCGCTCTTGCCGCGGCGATCAGCCGCTCGATCGCATCGAGCAGGTCGCCGGCGATTACGGCAAGCCGCTGCCCCTCCTCGCGCCGCGCCTGGTCGAGGGCGGCGAGGGCAGCGTCGAACCCGGCCGCGAGGGTGGCGGCGAGAGCTTCCTGCCGCGCCGACTGCGCGTCATCGGCGGCCTCGTCGGCGAGGGCGGGGCGGATCACGCCGGGCAGGGCCAGCAGCGCCTCCGCGCGCGGCACCATCGCCCCGGGAATCCGGTCCGACAGTGCGAGGGCATGGCGCAGGAACCCTTCGAGCGCCGCCTCGTCCACCATCATCGCCGCCTGCGCCTCGCGCCGGAGCGTCAGCGTCGCCGACACATTGCCGCGTTTGAGCCGCTTGCCGGCGGCATCGCGCAGCGCCGGCTCCAGCGCGTCCAGCCCGGCGGGAAGGCGCAGCCGCAGATCGAGCCCGCGGCCGTTCACGCTGCGGATTTCCCAGACGAAGCTGGCATTGTCATGCGTGCCCGCGTGGCGGGCGAAACCGGTCATCGAGGCGAGAGACATCTTCATGGCCGCAGCGTTTCGCGCACATGATCGAGGGCGACAAGCCGCCCCTCGCGCTCGACATGCCAGAAGGTCCAGCCATTGCAGCTCGCCGCATTCTGCACCGCCGCGCCAACCTGATGGATCGAACCGCGATGGGTGCCGGCGATGATGCTGGCATCGGCTGCGACGGTGGCGCTGACGCGGCGCAACCGGTCGTGCAGCACCGTTCCCGGCGGAACCATGCCCCGCTCGACCAGCACGCCGAAGGCGATGCGGGGCGCATCGCGGCGGCTCGGCATCGCCTTGGTCAGATGCGCCGGCGCCGCCCGCATCTCGCGCAGCCGCGCCCAGCCGGCCTCGACATAGGCCGGATGCCGCTCGATACCGATGAAATGCCGGTTCAGCCGCTTGGCCACCGCCGCCGTCGTCGCCGTGCCGGAGAACGGATCGAGCACCACATCGTCGGGATTGGTCGCCGCCAGGATCACCCGGTGCAACAGCGCTTCCGGCTTCTGGGTGGGATGCAGCTTCAGCCCGTGCTGGTTGCGCAGCCTTTCGCCGCCGGTGCAGAGCGGGATCGTCCAGTCACTGCGCATCTGGGTGTCGTCGTTCAGCGACTTCATGGCCTGGTAGTTGAAGCGGTAGCGCGATGTCCGCTCGCGCGCCGCCCAGATCAGCGTCTCGTGCGCATTGGTGAAGCGCCGGCCGCGGAAATTGGGCATCGGGTTGGTCTTGCGCCAGATCACGTCGTTGAGGATCCAGAAGCCGAGATCCTGCATGATCGCGCCGAGGCGAAAAATGTTGTGATACGAGCCGATCACCCAGATCGTCGCGTCCTTGTGCATCAGCCGCCGCGCCTCGCCGAGCCAGCCGCGGGAAAACGCGTCATAGGCCGCGAAGTCGCTGAACTTGTCCCAGTCATCGTCGACACCGTCGACCACGCTGTCATCCGGCCGGCGAAGCTCGCCGCGCAGCTGCAGGTTATAGGGCGGGTCGGCGAAGACGCAGTCGATCGATGCGTCGGGCAGCATGCGCATCGTCTCGACGGCATCACCGAGCAGAAGCTGATCGAGCGGCAATTCGCGAATGGCGGTCAAGGGCAATTTGGGCCTCGGTCTGTCTCTCCCTCCTATACCTGACGAACCCGCCGTGGTCGCGTCAATGGCCGATTCGCATCCGGACCGGCAAAGCGGGTTGCATCGGCGGCGAATTGGGCCATCCTGCCCCGGCAATGCGGAGGATTTCATGCCCTACGAAATGATCATCACCGAAACCGACGGCGCCGTGGCGTTCATCCGGCTGAACCGGCCCGAGGCGCTCAACGCGCTGTGCGACCAGCTCATGACCGAGCTGGGCGACGCGCTGCGCGGCTTCGATGCCGATGCCGCGATCCGCTGCATCGTCCTGACCGGGTCGGAACGCGCCTTCGCCGCCGGCGCCGACATCAAGGAGATGGCCGACCGCACCTGGCCGGCAACCGGGCTCGACGATTTCATCGGCCGGTCGTGGGAGGTGGTGACGACGATGCGCAAGCCGGTGATCGCCGCGGTCGCGGGCTATGCGCTGGGCGGCGGCTGCGAGCTGGCGATGATGTGCGACATCATCCTCGCCGCCGATACCGCGAAGTTCGGCCAGCCGGAAATCGCCATCGGGGTGATCCCGGGTGCGGGCGGCACGCAGCGCCTCACCCGCGCCATCGGCAAGTCGAAGGCGATGGAAATGATCCTCACCGGCCGGATGATGGATGCGGAAGAGGCAGAACGCGCCAATCTCGTCGCCCGCGTCGTGCCGGCGGCGGAGCTGATGGCGGAGGCGACGAAACTGGCCAAGCGGATCGCCAGCATGTCTCCGGTGGCACTCCTGCAGGCCAAGCGCAGCATCAACGCCGCCTTTGAAACCACCCTGTCCGAAGGCATCAGATACGAGCGCGCTGCCTTCCTGCCGCTGTTCGGAACCCCGCATCAGCGTGAGGGCATGCAGGCCTTCATCGCCAAGCGCAAGCCGGATTTTTCCTGACCCCGGGTTTCACCCCTGTCCTGTCCCGGGCCTGAAACGACCGCGTTCAGGATCGGGACACAAGAGCACGTTCCGATCCGAAAGGATCGGATGTCGTGCTCTATCATATTGATAATTAGAGCATCTTTATCCGATCAGATGATTCTATCTGATCGGATGATGCTCTAGGAGCTGGACGGAGAACAGGCGATCCGGATCCGTCCAGCTTTCGGCCACCAGCCAGCCCGCCTCGGCGGCCAGGGTGGCGAAGCGGGCCTCGGAAAACTTGTGGCTGTTCTCGGTATGGATCGTCTCGCCGGCAGCGAATTCGATCCTGCGCCCGGCAACGCGCACGCTCTGCGGAACCCGGCTTTCGAGATGCATCTCGATCCGGCGGAACCTGTCGTTCCACACCGCCCGGTGGCGGAACAGCGCGGGGTCGAAATCGGCCTCGGCTTCCCGGTTCAGCCGGCTGAGAATGTTGAGGTTGAACGCCGCCGTCACCCCCTCGGCGTCATCATAGGCCGGGATCAGGATATCCAGCGACTTCTCGAGATCCACCCCGATCAGCAGCGGCGCGCCGGGCCCGAGCGCCCCCCGCGCCCGCCCGAGAAACGCGACTGCTTCGTCGTGATCGAGATTGCCGATCGTCGATCCCGGAAAGAAGCCGAGACGCGGCATCCCCGCGATCGCTGCCGGCAGGCGCACCGGGGCGAGAAAATCGGCGGCCACCGGATGCACCGCGATTGCGGGATGACGCCGCCGCATCCGCGCGGCGAGTGCGGCAAGCGCGGGGGCGGCAATGTCGATCGGGACATAGGCGGCGCTCTCCAGCGGGCCGAACAGGAATTCCGCCTTCCCTTCATCGCTGGCGCCATATTCGACGAGCGCAGCACCGGGCTCCACCCACGCGCCAAGCGCCGCCGCAACCCGCGGCAGCAAGGCGCGCTCGGTGCGCGTCGGGTAATATTCCGCAAGCCTTGTGATCGCCCCGAACAGCGCGCAGCCGGGCTCGTCGTAGAACAGCTTGGGCGGAAGGCTCTTGCGCGGTGCCGTCAGCCCGGCGAGCGCCTCGGCAACGATGTCGGTTTCAGGCGATGCCAGCCCCGACACCGTTCAGCTGTCCCGCGCGAGACGAAGTCCCGCGAACTGCCAGCGTTTGTCCGGATGAAAGAAGTTTCGATAGCTCCGCCGCGCATGCCCGTCCGGCGTTGCCATTGAAGATCCGCGCAGAACCATCTGATTTATCATGAATTTCCCATTATATTCACCGATCGCGCCGGCAACCGGGCGGAAGCGCGGATAGGGGCGATAGGCGCTTTCGGTCCATTGCCAGACATAGCCGGTCATCTCCGCGAGGCGCGGATCCGCCGCCGCGGCTTCCCATTCCGCCTCGGTGGGGAGTCGCGCGTCGCACCAGCGGGCATAGGCATCCGCCTCGTACCAGGAAACATGCATCACCGGCGCATCGGGATCGAGGCTCAGCACGCCTTCGGGGCCGAAGCTGGACCAGCCATCATCGTCGTACCGCCAGTAGAGCGGCGCCGCCCAGCCGCCGGCACTCGCCGCTGCCCAGCCGTCGGCCATCCACAACGTGCTGGTCCGGTAGCCGCCATCCGCCATGAAGGCGAGCCAGTCGCGGTTGCGCACCAGCCGGTCGGCAAGGCGATAGGGCTCCAGCCATACCTGGTGCCGCGGCCCCTCATTGTCGAAATGAAACCCACCCCCGGCGAACCCGATCTCGACGAGCCCGCCGGGACAATCGACGAAGCCGTCGCCGCCGGGCACCGCCGGGGTCCGGGCAAAATGCGGTATCGGCGCCGGGGCGAGGCGGTTCTGCGCGAAGGCATGGGTAATGTCGGTGATCAGCAGTTCCTGATGCTGCTGCTCGTGATTGAGGCCCAGCACCACCAGATCGGCCGGCGCCCCGCCGCGTTCGATCAGGCCCTGCATCGCAGCGTCGACATGCGCGCGATAGGCGGTCACCCGCGCGCCATCGGGCCGGGTGATCAGCCCGCGCTCAGGGCGAGGCTGCCGTTCGCCGACCGAATCGTAATAGGAGTTGAACAGGAACTGGAAGGCCGGATCGAACACCCCATAGCCCGGGGCGTGGGGCAGCAGCACGAACTGCTCGAAAAACCAGGTCGTGTGCGCACGGTGCCATTTCGCCGGGCTCGCATCCGCCATCGACTGGATGCACTGATCCTCGGCTGAAAGCGCCCGGGCAAGGTCTTCGGTGTGGGCACGTACGCGTTCATACGACCGGGCCAGGCCGGGCGGGGTGTAACCATCCATCGCAATCCCTCCGATGCCGTTCACAAGACATGGACGACCGGGGGCGGTTTGTCAGCGCTTTTTTGCCTCCGGCACGGCAAGTTCACGCGACGCCCGGCACGCCTTTCGATGTCGAATATTCGAAATGCAGCGCCTGTTCGGGGTGAACGATCGGATGGATCGCGTGCGCCGCCATCGCCGCCTCGGAAAATCCCTGCAGGATCAGCTTCAGCTTGCCGGGATATTCGGCGACGTCGCCGATCGCGAAAATGCCGCGCGTGCTGGTCTCGCAGGTGGACGGGGTCACGAGAACGTGATGGAGGGAAAGTTCGAGTCCCCAGGTCGCGACCGGGCCGAGATCGGTGGCGAGGCCGAAAAACGGCAGGAGGACATCCGCCTCGAGATGCCGCGTCGCCCCGTCGAGATCGGCAACCTCGACCGTGTGCAGCGTGCCGTCGGCGCCATGCAGGGCGTGCAGCTGGTAGGGGATCACGAGATCGATTTCGCCCTCGGCCGCCGCCGCGGCGAGCTGCGCCGCACTTTCCGGCGCGGCGCGGAATTTCGCCCGCCGATGCACCACGGCGATGCTCGCGGCGATGCCCCGCAGGGCCAGCGCCCAATCCACCGCCGAATCGCCGCCACCGGCGATCACCACCCGCTTGCCGCGCAGCGCCTCGCGCCGCTTCACGTAATATTGCACCGCACCGCTCGCCTCGTAGGCGGCCAGCCCGGCAAGGGGCGGGCGATTCGGGCCGAACGCGCCGGCACCGGCGGCGATGATGATCGCCTTGGCGCGGACAAGATCGCCCTGGTCGGTGCCGATGGTGAAATCGCCGCAGGCGCCGGAAATCGCCGTCACCAGCCGCCCGAGCAGGCGCGGCGCGGCAAAGGGGGCGATCTGCCGCTCCAGATTCTCGATCAGCCCCGCCGCCTCGATCGCCGGCAGGGCGGGGATGTCGTAGATCGGTTTCTCCGGGTAGAGCGCGGCGCACTGGCCGCCCACCTCGCCCAGCGCATCGATCAGCACGGCGCCGAGTTTCAGCATCCCGCACTCGAAGACAGCGAACAGGCCCGCCGGACCCGCGCCAATGATGGCCACATCTGTGGTGATCGTCTCTGCCATGCCCCATGCGTAGCCGAAACCGCGCACGGGTCAACTTGCAAAGACCGGCTGATCGGGCAGGATCGATCAATGGGGATTCGAACGATATCGCTCAGCGGTGAGGACGCCACCGCGGCGCTGGCGCGGCAACTGGCCGCACATGCGCGCGCCGGTGACGCTTTCCTGCTCTCGGGCCCGCTTGGCGCCGGGAAATCGACCCTTGCCCGCGCCTTCATCCGCGCCCGCGCCAATGATGCCACGCTCGACGTGCCGAGCCCGAGCTTCACCCTGGTGCAGACTTATGAACTTGATCCGCCGGTGTCACATTTCGACCTCTGGCGCCTCGGCGGCCCGGAGGATGTCGCCGAACTCGGGCTGGATGCGGCCCTAGCCGGCATTGTCCTGATTGAGTGGCCCGACCGGCTCGGCCCGCTCGCGCCTCATGAGGCTCTGGCGATCGCGCTCGACTGGGACGAGGGCAATCACCGCACTGCAACGATCCGTGGCCCAGATGCCCTGCTCGAAAGATTTCTGCCATGATCCCCAAGGTCCGGTTCGTCGGCGCCGATCGCCCGTTCCTGCTTGAGCTTGCCCGCGCCTGGCTGGAGACGGCGGCGCATGCCGGCCGCGACCCGGCCGATGGCGTGCTGTTCCTGCCCACCCGCCGCGCCGCCCGCGCCGCCGCCGCCGCCTTTCTCGAAGCGAAAGACGGGCCCCTGATCATGCCCCGCATCGCCGCGATCGGGGCGGCGGACGAGGCCGCCCTCGGCATCCTCGCCGGGCTCGACCTGCCGCCGGCGATCACCGCAGAGGAGCGCCGCACCATCCTCGCCCGGCTGATCCTGAGCATGGGCGGGCGCGACGGCGCGCCGACCACCCTCGCCGCCGCGCTGCTGCTCGCCGACGACCTTGCCCTCCTGCTCGACACCGCCGCCCAGGCCGAGATCGAGCTTGCCGACACGCTGCCGGGAATCGTGGCACCCGAACTCGCCGAACACTGGCAGCGCACGCTCGATTTCCTGTCGATCGTCACGCGCGCATGGCCCACGATCCTTGCCGAGCGCGGCGCGGTCGATCCGGCGGTGCGCCAGCGGATGCTGCTCGATGCGCAAGCCGAGCGCTGGCGCCTGGCACCGCCGTCGCACCCGGTCTGGCTCGCCGGGCTTGCCGCGGCACCGCCCGCCCTGTCGCGCCTCGCGCGTGTCGTCGCCAGTCTGGACCAGGGCTGCGTGGTGCTGCCCGGCTTCGATCCCGACCTGCCGGACGAGGCATGGTCGATGCTCGATCGCACGCCGTCCCATCCCCAGGCCGGATTCCGCCGCCTCGCCGAGGCGATCGGCGTGCAGCGCGCGGAAATCCATCCCCTGCACGCCCCCCTGGGCGCCCCCCTGCCCCCCCCCCTGGGCACCGGGGAGACGACCGGCCGGGCGGGCCGGATCGCGCTGCTCCGCGATGCGTTCCTGCCGATTCCGCCCGCGGCGGAGGGCGTAGCGGCGGCGGATGACGGACTCTGGCGACTTGATGCTGCCGATGAACAGGACGAAGCGCGGGCCATCGCGCTCACCCTCCGCGATGCGCTGGAAATGCCGGGGCGCGATGCCGCGCTGGTCACACCGGATCGCGGGCTCGCCCTGCGGGTGGCCGCCGAGCTCGAACGGCTCGGCATCCGCGCCGAAGACAGCGCGGGCGAACGCCTCGCCGACACGCCGCCGGCAATCGTGCTGCGCCTGCTCGCCACCTGCGTCGAGAGCGGCTACGACGCCGTGCCCCTGCTCGCGCTGCTGAAACATCCGCTGGTGACGGCCGGTCAGCCGCAGGGGCAGTGCCGCGCCCTCGCCCGCCGGCTCGACCTGCTGCTCCGCCGCGCCCTGCCCGGCCCCGGCTTCGCGGCCATGCGCCACGCCGCCGATCACGAGGCCGCGCACGAGGCAGCGCCGGATGATCCGCTGCCTTCCTTCCTCGCCGATCTGCAGCTTCGCCTCCGGCCGATATCGTCCGGCCCGGCGAGCCTGCCGCCGGCAACCCTTCTCGCGGGGCTGATCGCGGCGGCGGAAGCCATCACCGACGATCTCTGGTCCGGCGAGGCCGGGGCAGCGCTATCCGAGCATCTGGCCATCCAGCTCGCGGCACTCGACGGCCTGCCGGACGTCCAGCCGGCGGAACTCGTCCCGCTGCTCGACGCGGTGCTGGGCAGTGCCCGGCTGCGGCGCCCGCGCGCGCGCGACGCGAACCCGCGGGTC
Organism: Acidiphilium sp. 20-67-58; assembly: GCF_002255515.1. Classification (NCBI taxonomy): domain Bacteria; kingdom Pseudomonadati; phylum Pseudomonadota; class Alphaproteobacteria; order Acetobacterales; family Acidocellaceae; genus Acidiphilium; species Acidiphilium sp. 20-67-58. The sequence goes on from NZ_NCAS01000009.1 coordinate 29,758, forward strand.
GCCATCTGGGGCATGATGGAGGCGCGGCTGCAGCGGGTCGACACGCTGGTTCTCGGCGGCATGGTCGAGGGCGTGTTTCCCGCGGAACCCGATCCGGGGCCCTGGCTGTCCCGGCCGATGCGGCGCGCCGCCGGCCTGCCGGACGATGCCGAGAAGATCGGTGAGGCGGCACACGATCTCGGCATCCTGATCGGCGCGTGCGACGAGGTGGTGCTGTCGGCGCCGCGCCGGCGCGGCCGCGCCCCGGCGGTGCCCTCGCGCTTTCTGGCGCGAATCGACCTCGGGCTGCGGGGGAAAGGCGGCGTGTTGCGATCACACCCGGCGCGCCAATGGTCCGCCAGGCTGGACCAGCCCGGCAGCCCGACGCCCGGCAGCCCGACGCCCGGCAGCCCGACGCCCCGCCGCACGCGGCCGGAGCCGCGCCCGCCGGCGCATGCAAGGCCATCCAGCTACTCGATCTCGAAGATCACGACACTGCTCGCCGATCCCTACGCCATCTATGCCAGCGAGGTGCTGAAACTGCGCCCGCTCAACCCGCTGCAAGCCGAGACCGACGCCGCGATTTTCGGCACCATCACGCATGATGCGCTGATGGAGGTGGCATGCTCGCCGAGCTGGGCCAGGGCAGAGGACGCACCGCGCCGGCTCGCCCATGCCTTCGCCACCGCCTTGCGCGCGCGGCGCCTGCGCCGGGCCCTCGAGGCGTTCTGGCTGGTCAGGCTGGAACGCATCGCCGGCTGGATCGTCGAGATCGAGCGCGCGCGGCTCGCCGAAAAGGGCGAGGCGGACGATATCAAGGTGGAACGGCCCGGCGCCTGGCGGTTCGGCCGGTTCACCGTCGATGGCCGCGCCGACCGCATCGAGCGGCGAGGCGATACGCTTGCGATCATCGACTACAAGACCGGCAGCCCCCCTACCGACCGGGCGGTGGAGCAGGGCAAGGCACCGCAGCTGCCGATCGAGGCGGTGATCGCCGAAGCGGGTGGCTTCCCCGGTTTCGCCGGCAAGGTCGCCGAACTCGCCTATTGGAAACTGTCCGGCGGGGCGACCGAGGGGGAGACCAGGGCCTTGTTCGGGAACAAGGCCGAATCGCTCGATCAGGTGATCGAGGCGGCGCGCACGCAGATCCCCCCCCTGCTCGCCCATTACGCCGATCCCGCGACGCCGTTTCTCGACGCACCGCATCCCGGCCGCAAACCCAAGGATCAACCCTACGCCGGCATATCCCGCCGCGCCGAGTGGCAGGAGGACGCATGAGCGACGCCATCGCAGTGGCCGAGGCAGCGCAGCGCGCGGCCTCCGACCCATCGGTTTCGGCCTTCGTCGGCGCCTCGGCGGGATCGGGCAAGACCAAGCTGCTGACCGACCGGCTGCTGCGGCTGATGCTTTCCGGCGCACCGCCCAGCCGCATCCTGTGCCTCACCTTCACCCGCGCGGCGGCCGCGGAGATGGCGATCCGCCTGCGCCGGCGGCTCGGCGACTGGGCCATTGCGACGGATTCCCGGCTCGATACCGATCTCGCGGCACTCGACATGCCGACCGATACGGCGACGCGGCAGCGGGCGCGGATGCTGTTCGGCCAGGTGCTCGACCTGCCGGGCGGCATGCGGATCGACACGGTCCACGCCTTTTGCCAGTCGTTGCTGCGCCGGTTTCCGCTGGAGGCGCAGATCTCGCCGCATTTCGCCGTCGCCGACGAGGCCGAAGCCGCCAGCCGCCGCCGCGCCGCGCGCGAGGCCGTGCTGGGCGATGACAGCCGCACGGCCGAAGCCGCACTCAGGCTTCTCGCGGGGCAGATTTCGGAAACCGATTTCGCCGGCCTGACCGACCGGATGCTGACCGACGCCCAGGCGAGGCTGGCGAAGCTCGCATCCCGCTACGAAACCGTCGGCGGCATCGCCGCCATGCAGGCGGCGGCGCTCGATGCCCCCGAAGCCGACGAGGACGCGATCCTGCTCTCGATCGTCGAATTCGACGATCGCAACATCCGCGCCACTCTTCGCGCGATGAGCGAGCGCAGCTCGGACAAGGCGCGGGAAAAGGCCACCGCCCTGCTAGCCTGGCTGGACCTGCCGCCAGCGCAGCGGGTTGCCCGGCTCGATATCTGGCGGGATGGATTTTTCACCGGCGCCGGCGCACCGCGCGCGATAACAACGCTGTTGAGCAAGGCGCTGGATGCCGCGGAGCCGGCACTGCGGACATCGATCGAGGCCGAACAGGCACGGCTGCTGCGGATGATGGACCGTCTCGCGGCGCGGCGCCTCGCCGATCTTTCCGCCGCCCTCGCCCGGCTCGCGCTGCCGATCCACGCCGCAGAACAGGGGGCGAAACAGCTCAATGCGCGGTTCGACTATGCCGACCTGATCGCCCGCGCCGCACAGCTTCTGGTCGATCCCGGTGCCGCCTGGGTGCTCTACAAGCTCGATGGCGGGATCGATCATATCCTGCTCGATGAGGTGCAGGATATCGCACCGGCGCAATGGGCGGTGATCGACGCGATCGCGGCGGAGTTTTTCGCCGGCACGGGGACGCGGCCCGATGGGATGCGCACGGTTTTCGCGGTCGGCGACCGGAAACAGTCGATCTACTCCTTCCAGGGCGCCGACCTCGCGAGTTTCGACGCCTGGCGGGCGGGCATCGGGGCCCGTGTATCCGCCGCCGGGGCGCGCTGGCATGAAGGCAGCCTCGCCACCTCGTTCCGGTCCACGGCGCCGGTTCTCGCCTTGGTGGACAAGGTGTTCGAGAGCGGGCCGGCGCGCGCCGGCGTGGTCATGCCCGGCGAGACGCTCGCGCATGGCGCAAGCCGCGCCGGACAGGCCGGCTCGGTGTCGCTGTGGCCACTGGTTGCCGCCGATCCCGATCCCGACCTGCCGCCCTGGGCGCCGGCAGAGACCTATGCCGAACAGGCCTCGGCGCGGCGGCGGCTCGCCCGGGCGGTGGCCGGATGGATCAAGGCCAATATCGGCACGATGCGGCTTGAGTCGCGCGGGCGCATGCTCGCCGCCGGCGATGTCTTGATCCTGGTCAGGCAGCGCAACGAATTCGGCATCGCCCTCACCCGCGCGCTGAAGGAGTACAATGTCGAGGTTGCCGGGCTCGACCGCATGGTGCTGACCGAAACCCGCGCCGTGGCCGACCTCATTGCGCTGGCCCGCGCCGTGCTGCTGCCGCAGGACGATGTCGAACTCGCGACCGTGCTGGCAAGCCCGCTTGGCGGCCTGTCCGACGAGGAGCTGATGCGGCTTGCGCTGGGCCGCAAGACCTCGCTGCGCGATACGCTGTTCGCCCGCGCCGACGAGTGCGCCGCCTTCGCCCAGGCGCGTGATCTGATCGCCGAAGCGCAGGCGCGGGCTGATTTCGTCACCCCCTACCGCTTCTTTGCCGAAGTGCTCGGGCCGATGGGCGGCCGGGCCCGGCTGCTCGCCCGGCTCGGGCCGGAAGCCGCCGAGCCGCTCGACGAACTGCTCGCCACCGCGCTCGACTATGGCGCGCGCGAGGCGCCGAGCCTGCAGGGCTTCCTCGCCGCGCTCGATGCCACCGCGGCCGAGGTCAAGCGCGAGGCGGAGGCAGCCGGCAACGCGGTGCGGCTGATGACCGTTCACGGCGCGAAGGGCCTGCAGGCGCCGCTGGTCATCCTGCCGGATACGACCGGACAGCCGGGGAAAGAGGCGCGCGAGATGATCCACTGGCTCGAAGCGCCGCAGGATGGCGGCGAGGTACCCATCTTCTGCCCCCGCGCCGACATGCGCAGCGCCGCGGTGCAACAGGCGCTTGCCCGGAGTGCGGCCCGCGCCGCCGAGGAATATAACCGGCTGCTCTACGTGGCGCTGACCCGCGCCGAGGACCATCTGGTCGTCTGCGGCGCGGCGCCGAAGACCAAGCTGCCGGACTCATGCTGGTACGAGAGCGTGCGCGCAGGTTTCGCCCGGCTCGACGGCGTTGCCGACCGCGCGGCGGAAGTGCCGCTGGAAGGCAGCATCCTCTGCCTCGAAACCGCGCAGACGGCAGCGCCGGACCGGACCGCCGCCGTCACCACGACGGTCGCATCGCCATTGCCGCACTGGATCGGCCCGGAAACCGGCTGGCGCGCGGCGCCGCCGCCCGAGCCCAAGCGCCGGATCGACCGCCTGGTGCCGAGCCGCAGCGCCGAAGGCGAAAGCGCGGGGCTGGCCGCTTCCTCGCCGCTGGCGGGCCACGAAACCGGCCGCGCCGCCGGTCTCGCACGCGGCCGGCTGATCCATGCGCTGTTGCAGCATCTGCCCGATCTTGCGCTCGCCGACCGGCGCGAAGCCGCACGCCGCTACCTGGCGCAGCCCGCTCACGACCTCGACGCCGCCGAACAATCCGCGCTGATCGAGGCGGTTTTCGGAGTGCTCGACCATCCTGAGATGACGCCGCTGTTCGGCCCCGCCTCGCGCGCCGAGGCGCCCGTGGCCGGCATTGTCGGCGGCGTCGAAATCGGCGGGCTGATCGACCGGCTTGCCGTGCTGCCCGACCGGGTACTTGTCGCCGACTACAAGACCGACCGCCGGCCGCCGGACGATCCGGCTGGAATCCCCGAGGCCTATGCGGCGCAGCTTGCCGCCTATGTCGCAGTGCTCGGCGGAATATATCCCGATCGGCGGATCGATGCGGTGCTGGTCTGGACATCGCAAGCCCGTGTCATGCCGGTCCCCGCCGCGATGCTGGCCCGGCATGCGCCGAAGCAGGACCAGCCATCCGCTTGATCGTCACGGGGCAAGACGCCATTCTCTCCTCAAACGCATCGCTTCAAGGAGCATTATCATGGGTGCAGCCACGAAAGCCGTGTCTGACGCGGAATTTTCCAACTCGGTTCTCGACTCGAAGGAGCCGGTCCTGGTCGATTTCTGGGCAGAATGGTGCGGTCCCTGCAAGATCATCGGACCGTCGCTTGAGGAACTCGGCAGCGAATATGCCGGGCGGGTTACCGTCGCCAAGGTGAATATCGACGAGAACCCGATGACCCCGACCCAGTATGGGGTGCGTGGCATCCCGACCCTGATCCTATTCAAGGATGGCAAGCCGGCGGCACAGCATGTCGGCGCCGCGCCGAAAAGCGTGCTGAAGGCCTGGCTCGACAAGAACATCTGACCAGCCCTGCGGGTGGATGCTGCGTGCTGCATCCACCCGGACCGCCCAGCCCAGCACCCGACGCATAAAGCATCATCCGCTCAGAGATGCGGCCCCAATAGCGCGAGATCCGCCGGGCCGAGCCGGTCCTTCGCGGTCTGTGCCTGGTGCCAGTAGGGGTAGTGCAGCTTGCGCTGGCTTACCGCATCCAGCATCGAGCGCTCTTCCTTGGTCAGCGTCAGGCTGGCCGCGCGCAGATTGTCCACCAGTTGCTCCTCGTTGCGTGCGCCGATGACGAGCGAGGTGACCGCCGGCCGTCCGAGCAGCCAGGCGAGCGCGACCTGCGCCGCCGAAACGCCATGCGCGCCGGCCACCTCGACCAGCGCCTCCACAATGTCCCAAAGCCGGTTTTCGTCGTGGATCGGGGGTTCGCTCCACCCGGCAAGCTGGCGTGTGCCGGGCGGCGTATCCTGGTTGCGACGATGCTTGCCGGACAGCAATCCGCCGGCGAGCGGGCTCCAGACCAGCACGCCCAGCCCCTGATCGATCGCGAGCGGGATCAGTTCGTTCTCGGCCTCCCGCGCTTCGAGCGTGTAGTGGATCTGCTGGCTGACGAACCGTTCGTGATTCGTCCGATCGGCGATCGCCAGCGCCTTCATGACATGCCAGGCGGAATAGTTCGAACAGCCGACATACCGTACCTTGCCGTGGCGGATCAGCATGTCGAGCGCCTGCGTCGTCTCTTCGAGCGGGGTCAGCCCGTCCCATTCGTGAACCTGATAGAGATCGATGACATCGGTTCGCAGCCGCGTCAGGCTCGCCTCGCAGGCCGCGATGATGTGGTGGCGCGACAGGCCGCGATCATTCGGCCCCTGCCCCATCGGAAACCGCACCTTCGTCGCGATCAGCAGACCCTGCGGCCGCTTGCCGCCCAGCGCCTCGCCGATGATCTCCTCGGCGCCCCCGGTAGAATAGATATCGGCCGTATCAACGAGATTGACACCGGCATCGACGCACATGTCGATCTGCCGCCGGGCCTCGGCGCGCCCGACATTGCCGACCTTCCCGAACACGCCGCGCCCGCCCATCGTCATGGTGCCGAGCGTCAGCGTCGAAACCTTCAGGCCGGATCGGCCGAGCTGGCGATAGTCCATCGGGAGGCTCCCTGCGTTGTTGTGGCAGATGTCGTGCGGCGCGGCCGCCGGAACAAGGGCGCGACCTGTCACGCGCCGCCGCGCGCGGTGCGCTATCGTAACAACTGTCATCGAGGCTTCACACTACAGCGCCGCTCGCTGGTCTACACGCGATTTGACGGGAGGCGGTCCGCGATGCGGGCTCGCCCCGTTCTGTTTGTCGGGCAAAACGATCCGGCCGAAGTCCTCCCGCGCCGTCACCGGCCCGGGAATGCTCCGGGCGGAGTCTCGGAGAGTCAGCATGACCCTGGATTATATCATTCACCTCGCGAATTATTCCGACGGGGTACTTTACGTTCTCGCCGGTCTTTTCGTCATCGCCGTCGCGGTGATCATCGACCGGATGTGGTATCTCCGCCGCGCGATCCTTCGCGGCAGCTCGATCGTCCGCCGCATGGCCGCCATGGGCCGCGTCAACGAGGACGATCTGACGACGCTGCGCGACTATGCCGGCCGGATGCCGGAGGCGCTGCTGCTCGACACCGCCCTGAACCACATGCACGATACCAACCACGCCTCGATGAACAGCCGCATGGACGAGGCGATCATGCTGGTAGCCCCCCGGCTCGACCGGCGGATGTGGGTGCTGGATACGATCGTGACGCTCGCGCCGCTGCTCGGCCTGTTCGGCACGATCATCGGCATGTTCCACGCCTTCTCGGTGCTTGCCACACCCGGCCATGCGCCGGCCGAGGTGACCGGCGGCGTGGCCGATGCCCTGGTGGCCACCGCCTGCGGCATCTTCATCGCCATGATCGGCCTTGCCACCTTCAACATGCTGCAGAACCAGGTCCGCCTGATCATTCATCAGCTCGAGACGATCCGCACCATGGTGCTGAACCGCACCGATGGCGCGCCGGTCGTGCCCCATGCCGGTAGCCGCCCGGCGATCCGCACCGCGGTGGCGGCCTGATTTCATGAACATGCGCTATTTCGAGGCCCGGAAGGCACGCGTCGAGATCATCCCGATGATCGACGTGATGCTCTTCCTGCTGGTGTTCTTCATCATCGTCACGCTGCAGATGATCCCGGATGCGGGAATCCCGATGCAGCTGCCGAACTCGACGCAGACGACGCATCTCAAGCACCCGAAATTCACCGTGAACATCCTTGCCGATGGCAGTATTCAGGTGAAGAAACAGGTGCTGACGCCGGCCCAGCTCACCGCCATGTTCCAGGCCGACGGCGATCCGTCCAAGACCGAGGTGACGATCGCCGCGTCGAAGGCCGTCGCCTTCCAGCATTTCGTGACGGTGATGGACGCCGCACGAAAGGCGGGTGTCACCGATATCGGCATCGCCGCGCAGCCGGTTGCCGGAGCTGCAGCTTCTCCGGCCGGCGGAACGCCTGCTGCTGCCGCGCCGGCAGCGCCGGCCGCCGCCCCTGCCGCACCGGCCAGCGGCAACTGACCCGACTGGTTGGCCGGGCCCGAGGCGGCCCGGCCAACCTTCAGTCGAGAAACATCTTTCCCGGATTGAGGATGCCGCGCGGATCGAGCGCCTGCTTGATCGCACGCATCACGCCAAGCGCTGCCGCCCCGTGCTCGCGCGGCAGGAATTCCCGCTTGCCGAGCCCGACCCCGTGCTCCCCACTCGCAGCCCCGCCGAACGACAGCGCCTGGGCGACGATTTCACGATCGAGCTCCCATGCTTTCGCCCGGCCTTCCTCGCCTTCGGGATAGAGGATCAGCACGTGGAAATTGCCGTCGCCGACATGGCCGACGATGCAGGCTTCGAGACCAGAGCGGGTCACCGCCTCGCGCGCCAGCGAAACCGCCTCGGCCAGACGCGAGATCGGCACGATCGTGTCGGTCGCAAAGGCGCCCTTGCCCGGATAGGCGGCCCGCGCTGCCCAATAGGCATCGTGACGGGCGCGCCAGAGCCGGTTGCGGGCCTCGGTTTCGGTGGCGAAGGCGAAGCCGCTGCCGCCATGGGCCCTGGCGATCTCCTCGGCCATCGCCCCCTGCTCGGCAACACCCTGCGCACTGCCGTGGAACTCGAACATCAGCGTCGGGCCGGCGGTGAGATGATCGAGCTTCGAATAGGCGATCGAGGCTGCCATCTGCGCGGTATCGGCGAATTCGATGCGGGCGACGGGAATGCCCGTCTGCATGATCTCGATCACCGCGGCGACTGCGGCGTGCTCGTCGGCGAAACCGCAGACGGCGGCACCGATCGCCTCGGGAATGCCGTAGAGTTTCAGCTGCACCTCGGTGATGATGCCGAGCGTGCCCTCCGAACCGATCAACAGGCGGGTCAGGTCATAGCCGGTGGACGATTTGCGGACCCGCCCGCCGGTGTCGATCACGGTGCCGTCGGCCAGCACGGCGCGCAGCCCCAGCACATTGTCGCGGATCGTGCCGTAGCGCACCGTGGTCGTGCCGGACGCGCGCGTCGCACACATCCCGCCGATCGTCGCATCGGCACCGGGATCGACCGGGAAGAACAGCCCGTGATCGCGCAGATAGGTGTTCAGCTGCCGCCGCGTCACCCCGGCCTCTACCCGGCCGTCGAGATCGGCGTCATTCACCTCGATCACCCGGTTCATCCGCGTCAGGTCGAGGCTGATACCGCCGCGCACCGGCGTCACATGGCCTTCGAGCGAGGTGCCCGCGCCGAACGGCGTGACCGGCACGCAAGCCGCGTGGCACAGCCGCAGCAGTTGCGAAACCTCCTCGGTCGACTCGGGAAACGCCACCGCATCCGGCAGGCTGGTGGCAGCATTGGCCTCACCATGCGCATGGGTTTCACGGATATTGGCGTTCAGGCTGAGCCGCTCGCCGAAAATGGCGCGGGCAGCGTCGATCGTGCTCTGCGTGTCCATGGCTTCAGGCTAACGTCATTTCCCGGCAAAGTCATGTGCCGGCCCACAAGCCGCCAGCGCCGACTTGCCCAACCGGCGCGGAGCGAATACCGCATGTCGCCATGCAGACGACAGTGATGAAGCTTCTCTATCTGGGTGACGTTGTGGGCCGGTCCGGGCGCGAGGCCGTCATCGCCGCCCTGCCACGGCTGAAACAGGAACTCGGCGCCGATGTCGCGGTAGTCAACGGCGAGAACGCCTCCCACGGATTCGGCCTCGCGCCGGACATGGCGGACGCCCTGTTCGCCGCCGGGGCGGATGCCATCACCCTCGGCAACCACGCCTGGGACCGCAAGGAGATCATCCCCTATATCGCCCAGCAGAAGCGGGTGATCCGGCCGCTCAACTTTCCCCCGGGCACCCCGGGCGATGGCGTGGTCGACATCACCCTGCCGGATGGGCGACGCGTGCTGATCGCGCAGGTGATGGGCCGGCTGTTCATGGACCCGATGGACTGCCCGTTCCGCGCGCTGGAAGGGGTTCTGTCGCGCGTGCGGCTCGGCGTTACCCATGCGGCGATCATGGTGGATTTCCACGGCGAGGCGACGAGCGAGAAAATGGCCTTCGCCCATCGGTTCGACGGTGCGGTCACCGCCGTGCTCGGTACCCATACGCATATCCCGACCGCCGATCACCATGTTCTGGCCGGGGGGACCGGCTTCATGGCGGATGTCGGCATGTGCGGCGATTATGACAGCGTGATCGGCATGACCAAGGAGGCGGCGATCGGCCGGTTCATCCGCAAGATGCCTGGCGAGCGGCTGCACCCGACCGAGGGTGAGGCGACGGTGTGCGGCGCGCTGATCCGAATCGCCTCGGACGGGCGGGCGCTGGCGGTCGAGCCGGTGCGCCTCGGCGGCCGGCTCGCCCCCGCCATGCCCTCACGCTGAGCGGCGACCGGGCAACATCCGCCGGATGATATGCTCGCCGCGCATCTCATGCCGCACGGCGCCGCCGACATGGGCTGCGAACAGCAGGATGATGGCGATCCCTCCCCAGAAATGGAGGAATTCGAAAACCTCCTGCACGCCGTGATTCTTGCCGACAATGACAGGCAGGGTGAACAGCCCGAAGAACGGCACCGGGCGGCCATGCGCCTCGACGAACAGGATGCCAAAGATCGGCATCGCCAGCAGCAGCGCGTAGAACAGCATCTGGGTCGCATGCGCCGCGATCTGGAATGGGCGCCCGATCGTCTCCGGCAGCGGCGGCACGCCAGAGCGGCGCCGGATGATGAGGCGAACCACCATCAGCGCGAGAATGGCAAGGCCGAAGCTCATGTGGATGACCGCGAGCGGGCGGTGAACGGATTTCGAAATCAGGTCGTAATGCAGCAGCAGCCCGGCAATCACGAGTCCGATGACGGTTGCGGCGATCAGCCAGTGCAGGACCTGGATGGATGGGCGATAACGGGCGTCCATGGATTGACCTCGAATGATGTTCGCATTGATTGACCACAGGAGAATGGCGCAGCAATGGCAGGCTCGTTACGGCAATCATACAATTTCGTGAGCCCGGTTCTCGCGGTTCATGCCGACTGGAGCGTGAGCCCCGCGAAGCGCTGGATGAGCGTCGCCCGGCGCGAGGCTGGGCGCTGGCGCATCGAAGCGCCGGAAAAGGTGGGCGAAGCCGCAACCCTCGCCGCACGGCTGCTCGAACGCGCCGCCGGTGCTGCTGTTGCGCTCGGCGTCGACTTCCCGATCGGCCTGCCCCGTGCCTATGCGCGTGCCGCCGGCATCGACGATTTCGTGGCGTGGTTTGAACGGCTCGATCCCGCTGCCCCCCTGTTTCACCCCTGCGCCAATCTTGCCGAAATCAGCCTTGGTCGACCGTTCTACCCGCTGAAGACCGTGGCCGGCGCCGGGCAGATGGCCCGTCTCGCGGCCGCGCTGGGGATGGACGGTGCGGCTTCGCTGCGCCGCGCGGTCGATTGTCGGACCGCAAGGCGGCCGGCCGGCGCGCCGCTGTTCTGGACGATGGGGGCCAACCAATGCGGCAAGGCAGCCATTTCAGGCTGGCGGGATTGCCTGCTGCCAGCCCTGGCGCAGGGGCTCACACTGCGCCTCTGGCCCTTTGCCGGTGCGTTTCACGACCTGCTCGCGCCCGATCGTATCGCCATTGCCGAGACCTATCCCGCCGAGGCCATGGTGCAGACCGGGCTCAGACTGGCCGGGAGCAAGCGTCGGCAATCGGACCGGTCTCGCCTTGCCCCCGCGCTGCACGCGCATTTCACCGCCTGCCGTCACGATTCCGCGCCGGAGCTGATCGCCCGGATCGGGGATGGATTCGGCGCCGCACCTGAGGGCGAGGATGCATTCGACTCCCTGCTTGGCGTGCTGGGGCTGATCCGGGTGATCGATGGCGCGCCAGATGGCACGGAGGCAGGACTGCCGGGCGATTCGGCCATCATCCGCGCGGTCGAGGGCTGGGTTCTGGGACAGGTCGATCCGCCGCTGCCTCCCGCTCCCGCATGATCGCCGCCTCCTCGGTGCGGCCAGATTCGGCGAGCGCGGCAATCACGCCGGCGCGATCGGCCGGCGGCCGGTTCTGGCTGAGCTTGCGCTTCGCGATCATCGTGTCGATCCGCATCACGACCCCGACAATCCCCTTCAGCTGGCCGGCGATGAAATCATCCGGCGCATCGCCCACATGCCACGGGGCGGGCTGCGATGCCTCCTCGCGGTCGGTCAGCGTCGCCACGATCTCATGCAACCGCGCCGGCTCCTCGACGATCTCTACCGGCCCGCGCGCATGCACCGCCTCGTAATTCCAGGTCGGCACGACACGGCCAGTCTCCCGCTTGGTCGCATACCAGCCGGGCGAGACGTAGAAATCATGCGCCTGGAAAATCGCCATCGCCGGCGCGCCATCGCGTAGCGCCTGACACTGGCGGTTGGCGCGGGCAAGATGCCCGACCAGCGTGCCGTGAGGGGCCGGATCGGCGCGATGGAACAGCGGAAGATGCGTCGCCTCCAGCCCTGCCGCGGTGGCCGTCACCAGGATCGGCAGGCGACAGGCGCGGATGATGCCGGCAATGACCGCCGGATCATCCTCGGCAAAGGCCGGCGGAGTATACATCGCCGACGATCAGCCCGCGCCGCAGGCGATCAGCGTCGCCCGAACGGCCTCCACCGGCACCTCGCGGCTGGTGAAGGCGCCGCCGATGCCGCGGGCCAGCACGAAGGCCAGCCTGCCATCGCGCATCTTCTTGTCGCGCTGCATGTGACCGAGCAGCGCCTCGGCGCTCCAGCCGCCGATCCGGTGCGGCAGGCCGACCGCTTGCAGATGTGCTGCGATGCGCGGCGCGATCGCCGCATCGCAATGGCCGAGCCGGGCCGAGAGATCAAACGCGCAGACCAGGCCGATCGCCACCGCCTCGCCATGCAGCAGCGCCGCGCCATAGCCGGTTTCGGCCTCGAAGGCGTGGGCGAAGGTGTGGCCGAGATTGAGCAGCGCGCGGCCATCCTGCTTCGCCTGTTCGCGCGGATCTTCCATCACCACCCGCCCCTTGAAGGCGACGGCGCGGGCGACCGCTTCTTCCTGCAAGCCCTGGTCGCCGCCGAGCAGTGCCGCGCCATGGCTCTCGCACCAGTCGTACAGCGCGGGATCTGCGATCAACCCGGCCTTGACGATCTCGGCATAGCCGGCGGCGGCCTCGCGGCGCGGCAGGGTGGCCAGCGTATCGCTGTCAATGATCACAAGGCGGGGCTGGTGAAACGCACCGACGAGGTTCTTGCCATGGCGTGAATTCACCCCGGTCTTGCCGCCGACGCTGGAATCAACCTGCGCCAGCAGGGAGGTCGGAATCTGCGCAAAGGGCAATCCGCGCAGCACACTCGCCGCCGCAAACCCGGCCAGATCACCCATGACCCCGCCGCCGAGGGCGATGATCGCGGTCTGCCGCTCCGGCTTCAGTGCGAGAATGTCCTCGACCAGCGTGGCGAAGCGGGCGAGGCTCTTCGATCCTTCGCCTGGCGGGACGACGATCCGCTCATGGATGAAGCCCGCATCATCGAGCGCGCGCTCTAGCCTCGGCAGGTGGGTCTGCGCCACATTCGCGTCAGTGACCACCACGGCACGCCGTGCCGGCAGCGCCGCGGCAAGGCGGGCGCCAGCACCATCGAGCAATCCGCGGCCGATCACCACGTCATACCCGGCATCGGGCAGGTCGATCCGCACGATCTGCGCCGGCGCATGGCGGGCAAGGGCGGCGGCAACGGTCTCGGTGGTCATGTCCGGTGAGTCCTCGGTACTGTCGACGATAATGTCCGCCCCGGCATAGACCGGCCCGCGGACAGCGGAAAGCCTTGCGAGGATCTCGCCAGGGTCGCCCTGGTTAAGCAGTGGCCGGTGGGTCCGGCCGCGCACCCGGCCGAGCAGGACGCCGATGGTTGCGCGCAGCCAGACCGAAATCGCCCGTTCCCCGATCACGGCGCGGGTATCCGGATCCATGAAGGCGCCGCCGCCCGTCGCAAGCACGACGGGCGGGCCACCGAGCAGGCCGGCGATCACCTCCCTCTCGCGGGCGCGGAACGCCGCCTCGCCTTCGGACGCGAAGATCTCGGCAACCGTCTTGCGGGAAACCGCCTCGATTTCGGCATCGGAATCGTGGAATGGCAGCTGAAGCCGCGCGGCCAGCCGCCGACCCACCGCCGACTTGCCCGCGCCCATCAGCCCGATCAGCACGATGCTGCGCCCTGGATGAGCCGCGGGTGCGCCGGCGGCATGAAAACTCTTGTCGGACATCGTCGCGCGGATTACCACAAAATCTGCATGGCACTAGAGCGGCATATCGAAGCTTTCCTTGAATCGATGGTTGCCGAGCGCGGGGCGGCGCAGAACACCGTTCTTGCCTATCAGGCCGATCTCGCCGATTTCGCCGCGTTCTGCGCCTCGCGCGGCAGTGGGCCGGCTGCCGCCGATGCCACGATCGTGACCGACTATCTCGCCAGCCTTGCGGCCGCAGGGCTTTCCGCCCGCACCCAGGCCCGCCGTCTCTCGGCGCTGCGGCAGTTCCAGCGCTTCCTGCTGCGCGACGGCCAGCGCCACGACGACCCCACTTCCCTCACTTCCTCGCCCAAGCAGCCGCGGACGCTCCCGAAAACGATCAGCGAGGCGGAGGTGAGCGCTTTGCTCGCCGCGGCAGGCACACTCCCTGGCGCCTCGGGGCGAGTTGCGGAGGCAGGGCTGGAAATCCTGTATGCGACCGGAATGCGGATTTCGGAAATGCTGGAACTGCCCGCCCATGCGCTACCGCTGGATGGCAACATGCTGCTGATCCGCGGCAAGGGCGGACGCGAGCGGATCGTGCCGCTGTCCGCAGCGGCGCGAGATGCGGCGAAGACATTGCTCGACACCAACCCCGAGCGGCCGGCGCGCTACCTTTTTCCGGGCCGCCGCAAGGGCATGCCGATGACCCGACAGGCTTTCGCGCGCCTGCTCAAGCGGGTTGCCCTCGCGGCGGGGATCGATCCCGGCCGGCTTTCACCGCACGCGCTGCGTCATGCCTTTGCGACCCATCTTCTCGCCCACGGCGCTGATCTGCGCAGCCTGCAGACGCTTCTCGGCCATGCCGATATCTCGACAACGCAGATCTACACGCATGTCCTCGCGGAGCGACTGCAAAAGCTCATGGAAGAGCACCACCCGATGGCCCGCGAGGCTTCCGGGCCCGCCGAACAGATCCCCTGAACAGCTAGAGCATCATCCGATCGGGTAAAAATATTAATTTTGTCAATATGATAGAACACGACATCCGATCCGAACGGATCGGAAAGTGCTCCAGCGCCTATTTAGCGAGCAGCCTGCGAGCAATCGACTGAATGACCGCTGCAGTGGGGGATTGCGGGAATTCCGAGAGAAACAGGCGCTGCCCGCGGATCGCCTCGCCGATATTGTCGTCCCGCTGTATGATGCCGAGCAGCGGCGGATCAAGGCGCAAGAAGCCGCGGGCGGCGCGCGCCAGCGCGGCATGCGCCCTCCGGCCGGCAGGCTCGGTCTCGATCTGGTTGATCACGATCCGCGCATCGACGGCGGCTCCACGATCAGCCCGATCCCGCTGGAGCAGCTTGAGCACGGCATAGCCATCGGTCAGGCTCGCCGGATCGCCGGTGGAGATCAGAACCAGAGTATCTGCCAGCGCCGCGAGATGGCGCGATGCGGGCTCGACCCCCGTGCCGAGGTCGAGCAGCACGATGTCGTATCTGGTCTTCGCATCCAGCAGGCTGCCCACGAGGCGCTCGATCACGACTGGATCGAGGCCGGAGAAGGTGCCTGAGCCCGCCTCTCCGGCCAGCAGGTCGAACCCGCCCTGGCCGACCCTGACGATGCTGTCCGCGAGCGACGCCTCGTTGCGCAGGACCGCCCCGATATCGGACTCGGCAAGATGGCCGAGCTGGATATCGGCATTGGCGAGCCCGAAATCCGCATCGAGAACCAGAACACGCGCGCCGCGCGCGCTCATCGCCTGCGCGAGCGACAATGTGAGCCAGGTCTTGCCCACGCCGCCCTTGCCAGATGCAATGGCAATCAGTCGCGGCTGCGTGCGCGGCACGGCCGTTACCGCGGAACGCTGCGCGCGGTCATGGAGAGCGGACACGCCGGCGGGGCGGAGAAAGGCGGGCTCAGGCCGCATGAGCAACAGCGTCGCTGGCGGTGCAGGCGGCGAGCAGGCGCTCGACGATGAAGGCGGGTGTTACGGGCTCGAGCGCATCGCTGACGCGCCCGGAGGTTCCCGCCTCGGTCAAGGTGAGCGGCACGGCACCGGCGGTCGCGACCAGGCCGCCGAGACGGCGGGATATGTCAAGCCGGGTCGGGATCAGCGAGGTTGCGCCCGCATCATGAAACCGCGAGGCGATCTCGACACTGTCGGCCGCATCAAGGCCGGCTGGCAACACAAGCGCCACGGTCCCGCCAACCTCCTCCGCCATCGAGCGGAGCGTATCCATCTCGGCGTTGTCGAACGGATCCATGCCCGGCAGATCGATCAATGTCGGCCGCAGCGTGGCCGGCCGCCGCCGGATGGCCTTGGTATTGGCGGCGGTGTCGATGAATTCGGCCCGCAGGATCCGGCAGAGCGCGGCAAGCTGGGCAGAAGCCCCCGCACGGTTCTGGTCGGCATTGATCACGGTGGGCCGAATACCCGAGAGCGTGAAGCGCGTGGCAAGTTTCACCGTCGTCATCGTCTTGCCGGCACCCGGCGGACCGGCGATGATCAGCGGGCGGTCGAAATCGAGCTTGCCAAAGGCAAACGTGCCGGCGACGGCCTCGTCCGGCGACTGATCCGCCCACGCGGTCGCGAGTTCAGCCGGTACACCATGGAACGACAGCGCCTGCCGCCAGGGATTGGTCGAATCCTGCGGCACTTCGGGATCCAGCGCCACGGTGATCTCGAATTCACGCCCCCGACGTCGGCTGTCGAGGATCAGCGCATCAGGGCCGAGCAGGCGATGGGCCTCGGCGAATGCTTCGCGCATGGAGGCCGACCTGATCACTTTGACTTTCATTCAAATCGCTCCAACGGTTCTGATACGGGCACGCGGGAAAATTTCGGTCTGGGCAAGCACTGGGGTGGTCGGACGGATACGTTCGACGATTGCCCGTACATGGGCGCGAAGTTGCGGACTGGTGAGCAGCACGGGCGTCTCGCCCTCGGCACCTGCGGCCTCGCAAACCTGCGCGAGCCGTCGCGTGAACTCGGTCAGCCGGTTTGGCGCAAGCGCCAGCTGCCGCGCCTCGGCGGGGCCCACCAGCGCCTCGGTGAGCTCGGTTTCCCACTCCGTGCCGATGATCACGAGCGGAACATATCCGTGCGATCCGGTATGGGCATCTGTCAGCTGGCGAGCGAGGCGGGTGCGGACATGCGCGGCAATGGCCGGGATCGCCCGCAATTGCATCGAGACCGCCTCGTGAATGCCCTCGAGGATTGTCGGAAGATCACGGATCGATACGCGCTCGGCCAGCAGGGCCTGCAGCACGCGCTGGACCCCGCCGACCGAGAAATGCGTCGGGATGAGGTCGGTAACGAGGCGCTGCTGTTCACGCGGCAGGTCGTCAAGCAGCTTCTGGGCTTCGGCGAAGGAAAGCATTTCAGCCATGTTGTCCTTGACCACTTCGGTCAGGTGCGTGGTCAGCACGCTCGCCGGGTCGACCACCGTGCATCCGAGCCCGATCGCCCTTTCACGGTCTACCTGGTCGATCCAGATCGCCGGCAGGCCAAAGGCAGGCTCGGTGGTCGGGTCGCCCGGCAGCTCCGGCCGGGTCCCCGAGGGCGTCATGGCCAGCAACCGGGTCGGCTGCAGAACGCCCGATGCTGCCTCGATCTCCTTGATCCGCACGGAATAGGTCGTCGCCGCCAGCTGCATGTTGTCCTGAATCCGCACCGGCGGGAGGATGAAGCCCATTTCGGTGGCGATCGCCCGGCGCAGCGCCTTGATCTGTTCGGTCAGGCGGGGCGTGTCGCCGCCCGCCAGAACAAGCAGCGCATAGCCGAGTTCGAGCCTGATCTGGTCGATTTTCAGCGCATCGGTAATCGGCGGCTCCGCCGGGCCAGCGGGTTCCGGTGTCGCCACCTCATGGTCGGACTGCGGCGGATTCTTCCATCGGTAATATGCCCCCCACCCCGAAAGGCCTGACAAGGCGAGAAACGGGATGAACGGCAACCCGGGCAGGATTGCGAGTACGAAGGCGCCGGCTGATGCAATCGCCAGCGGCTTGTGCGAGCGGCTGAGCTGGGCCACCAGCGCGGCATCCGCGGTACCTTCAGCGCTGCCTTTGGTCACCACGATACCTGCGGCCACCGAAACCAGCAGTGCGGGAATCTGCGATACCAGTCCCTCACCGATCGAGAGAGTGGTAAACGCCGATGCGGCGTCATGCACTGACATGCCGCGCTGCACGACGCCGATGGCAAAGCCGCCGACGATGTTGATGGACGTGATGATCAGTGCCGCGATCGCGTCACCGCGCACGAATTTCGCGGCACCATCCATCGCACCGTAAAAGCCGCTTTCCTGCTCGAGGTCGGCACGCTTGCGGCGGGCCGTCACCTCGTTGATCGCGCCAGAATTGAGCTCGGCATCGATCGCCATCTGCTTGCCGGGAATACCATCCAGGGTGAACCGCGCCGCGACCTCGGCGACGCGGGTGGAGCCCTTTGTGATCACGATGAAGTTCACGACGATCAGGATCGCGAAAACGATCAGCCCGATCAGCAGGTCGCCGCCCATGAGAAAGCCGCCGAAGGCTGCGATCACGTGGCCGGCGGCTTCGGCTCCCTCATTGCCGTGCGACAGGATTTCGCGCGTCGCGGCGATGTCAAGGGAAAGGCGAAGCAGCGTGGTCAGCAGAAGGACCGTCGGGAAGCTCGTGAAGTCGATCGGCCGGCGGATGAACAGCGCGACCATGAGCACAAGGATACTGCCGGTGAAGGAGAGCGACAGGCCGGTATCCAGCAGGAAAGGCGGCAGCGGCACGATCAGGATGGTGATGATGCACACCACACCGACCGCGAGACCGATATCGGTGCCGATCCGGATTTCCTGCAGACGCCCCCGCAGAGTTGCGATATCTGTAGCAGCCATCAGGCGGCAACACCGTTATGGGGTGCCGGAACATCGGCACCACGGGTGGCATAGTCACGCAGCTTGTTGCGCAGCGCACGGATGGAAATGCCGAGAATGGTTGCCGCATGGGTGCGATTGCCGAGGCAGCGATTCAACGTCTCCAGGATCAGCGCCTGTTCGACATCCTCGACCCGCCGCCCGACAAGCGCGCCAATCGTGCCGCCCGACGCCAGAGCTTCTCCGGCATCGAGCATGCCCGGCTGATCCCGTGCTTCGCCCGAGAGGCCGATATGCTCGACATCGATCATCGGACCCGGCGACAGCAGGACCGCACGATGCATCGTGTTCTCAAGCTCACGCACATTCCCGCGCCAGGTATGGGCAAGCAGGCGTTCCACTGCCCGGCTGGTCAGGTGCTTTACCCCCGCCTCGTTCAACCGGGCATAATGCGCCACGAAATGATGTGCGAGCGGCGCGATATCATCCGGGCGCTGGCGCAGCGGCGGAATCCGCAGAGTGACAACGTTGAGACGAAAGAACAGGTCCTCGCGGAAACGTCCATCCGTAATCGCGGCACCAAGGTCGGCATTCGTCGCGGCGAGGATGCGCACATCCACCGGCACCGGACGGTCGCCACCCAACCGGTCGACCGTGCGTTCCTGCAGCGTGCGGAGCAGCTTGGCCTGCAGGCGCACATCCATCTCGCCGATTTCGTCAAGCAGAAGCGTGCCACGATCAGCCGCCTCGAACTTGCCGGCGCGCCGTGCGATCGCGCCGGAGAATGCCCCTTTTTCGTGACCGAACAGCTCCGACTCAAGCAGCGTGTCCGGTATAGCTGCGCAATTGAGAGCCACGAAGGCCCCCTTGCTACGCCGTGAGCGGCCATGAATGTAGCGAGCCAGCACCTCCTTGCCGGTGCCGCTCTCGCCCATGATCAGGATCGACGCGGTGGACTGCGCCACCTGATCCGCCTGGGCCAGGACCGCGCGCATGGCGGGATCGCGAGCAATGAACTCGCCCTGCTGCTCCGCCGATACGGCCGACAGGATGGCCGCGATCAGGTCGGAATCCGGCGGCAGGGGCAGATATTCCCGCGCCCCGGCACGGATCGCGTCCACCGCCGCATCTTCGTCGTCCTCGGCACCGGCTGCGACAACCATCGTGGTGAACCGCTCGGCCACAAGCCGCTTCATCAGTTCGCAGAGGTCATGCTTGACATCGCAGATGATGAGGTCGGTTCGCGCATCCGTACGCAGGCTGTGCAGGGCCGCATCGATGGTTTCCGCCTGGGCAAGCGTGGCACCGCGGGAAGCCGCAATGCGCGCCGCGACGCCAAGCTCACCCGACAACGAACCGATGATGAGAACCCGCATGGCCGTCCTATCCGTTGCGGTCGGATTTGACGATTTCGGTCATCGTGATGCCGAGCTTGGTTTCGTCGAGCATCACGACCTCGCCGCGCGCGATCAGGCGGTTATTGACGAAGATGTCGATCGGGTCCCCCGCCTTGCGATCGAGCTCGACAACGGCGCCGCGCCCGAGCTTCAGCAACTGGCTGACCTGCATCGTCGAGCGCCCCAGAACGGCGCTGACGAGCACGGGAATATCGTAAACTGCCTCCAGATCCCGGCTCGGCCGCTGGGAGTCGCCACTATCCCCCGCGGGGCGGCGGGAAACGGGTGCGAGTTGCAGATCCGACAGGGTCTGCCCGTTGGGGGTCGGCTCTGTGATATCAGATGACAAGGTCGTCTTCCTTTCCGGTACCGATCTCGATTTCGCCCTGGGCTGCGAGTTCCTTGGCGGTGCTCACGATCGTGAGTTGTGCTGCATCGACATCCCGCAGCCTGACGGGGCCGAGCGCCTCGATATCCTCGCGCAGCATCTTCGCGGCGCGTTCGGTCATGTTACTCATGAACAGATCGCGGATCTTTTCCGAAGCCCCCTTCAGGGCAAGCGGCATGATGTCGCTATCGACCGCGCGCAGGACGGTCTGGATATCCCGCGGCGCAAGACGGATGAGATCCTCAAAGGTAAACATCAGCGAGCGGATGCGGCTGGCGGCTTCCTGGTTGCGGTTTTCCAGCGCGCTGAACATGCGGCTCTCGACCGTGCGGTCGAACGAGTTGAAGATTTCCGCGAGCTTCTCGTGTGGATCTCGCTGAATGCTCGATGAAAGATTGACCATGAAGTCGACCTTCAGGGTCCGTTCGACATCGTCGACCGCTTCGCGCTGCAATCCTTCGATCGTCAGCATCCGCTCGATAACCTCGATCGCCAGAGGTTCCGGCAGCAACGCGATGACACGGGCCGCATGCTCGGCAGTAACCCTTGACAGCACCATTGCCGCCGTTTGCGGGTGTTCGTGGCAGAGATAATCGGAGAGCACCGACTCGTTCACCTTGCCGAGCTTGTCCCAGATATTCTTGCCCGCCGGGCCATGGATATCCTCAAGGATCTGGTCGACCCGGCCCGGCGGGATCATCTTGCGGAGCAGTCTCTCCGCCAGTTCCGCCGAGCCCGACACGCCCGAGGTCCGCCCCATCCGTCCGGCAAATTCAAGGCAGAGCGCCTCGATGGTCGCCGCCGGCACCGAACGGAGGGCGACCATGGCGCGCGACACCTCGCGTAGCTCGTCGTCACTGAGTAGCGCCATCAGCTTCCCGCCGGCTTCCTCGCCGAGGGCAAGGATCAGCGCCGCCGCCCGCGCAGGCCCCTTGAGCTGAAGCTCGTCCGTCTCGCTCATTGCACCGGTTCCTGGCCGATCCAGTCGCGCAGCACCGCTACGCTTGCGTCAGGATGCCGCTCGATCAGGTCGGCGATGACCTTCACCGGATTGGTCTCATCGACACTGGCCGGACCCGCGATCGCTGCGGTTTGCTCGCCATTCGCCGTCGAAGGCGGCTCGATTGCGGCCACCACCGGTTCGAGAATGCGGCGGACCATTGGCTTGAAGACCACGAGCAGCGCCGCGATGGCGACACCTGCGGCCAGCAGCATGCGCAGCAGCGGCATCAGCAATCCGCTCGAAAGAAAGCGGTCAAGGAGCGAGGGCGCGTGCATGGCCGGCAACTGGTTCGGCGCAAACTGCAGCGACTGGACATCAACCACATCACCGCGCGACTTATTGTAGCCGATCGCGGTTTTGACGAGATCCCGGATCTGCGTGATCTGCGCGGCCGTGCGGGGCTTCCAGACCACCTGCCCCTTCGGCCCTTTGGACGGCACTTCATCGAGCATCACGGCAACGCTGATCCGGGTAATCTGCGGTGTCGCGTGCACGATGTGCTTCACGCTCTGGCTGATCTCGTAGTTGGTCGTCTGCGTCGACTTGCTTTGGGTATCGAGCCGCGTCGGCGACGAACTCTTAGGCTGGGCGCCGGGCAGGTTGTTTGAAACCGATACGGTCTTGTTCGCCCCGTTGCTGCGCGCGCTTTTCGAACGCGTCTGCTCCTGGCTGCGCACGACCTGTCCGTTCGGGTCATACGTGGTCGAGGTCTGGTCGCTGCGATCGAAATCCATCGACACGGCGGTAACAACCCGCACGGCGCTGGGTCCGACCACGGCAGCCAGCATCGACCGGACAGCGTCCGACAGCTGGTGTTCGGTCGACCGCTTCAGCGCCGCATCGCGGGCGTTGAGCAGCGAGTCGTCGGTGCGCCCGGCCTGGGCGAGCAGATCGCCCCGGTTGTCGACGATCGATATGTTGGTCGGTTTCAGCCCCGGCACCGCCGAAGCCACAAGGTTGAGGATCGCATCGACACTTTCATGATCGAGCGGTGCGGCGCCAGCGAGCGAGAGCATCACGCTGGCCTGGGCCGGCGCCGTGCTGAGGCTGAACTCGTCGCGCCGGGGAAGCACAACCTGCACGCGGGACGCCGAGACGCCATGGATCAGGTCGATCGTCCGCTCAAGTTCGGAATCGAGGGCGCGCGTTTCGTCGATCCGGTTCAGAAAACTGGAGCCAAGGAGCGGGTTCTTGTGATCGAAGATGGCGAAGCCGTCGGACGAGCCGGCCGGAAGGTTGTGTTGCGCCAGCAGAAGCCGCGCCTCGTCGAGCTGGGCGGGCGTAACCAGGACGCTATGCCCGCCCTCCCCGATCGAATAGGGAATGTGTGCAGCCTTCAGCGTCGCGGTGATCTGGCCGGCATCCTTGAGGCCGAGACCCGAATACAGCGTTGCTGACGGGGAAGGACCACCGGTCAGCACCAATGCCGCCATCAGCCCAAGCACAGCAACCGCCACGGCCCCCATGGCACCCAGCTTTACCGGGCCCAGCGCCTTCAGGTTCGCGATCAGCTGTTTCATCGGCCGTGGGACCCCGATTTTGAGTCCCGACGCAGCCAGTTGTTGAACTGCATGTATCCATCCTGCGGTTACGACTTTTTGTCGCAGGATCAACATCGCTCATCAGAGTAACTGTTCGGTTAACACTCGGCAGAATTTGCCGAGCCGCGTCGCTCCCGAAAAAATTGTTGCAATAATGACGCGGCTGCAATCTCCCCGACCCCACCGATCACCTCCGGCCGGTGATGGCAGGAGGGCTGGGCGAAAATCCTTGGCCCGTGCTCGACTCCGCCCGATTTGGGATCATAGGCGCCGAAGATCAGGCACTGGATGCGGTACAGGGAAATCGCCGCGGCGCAGAGCGGGCAGGGTTCGAGGGTCACATACAGCCTGCAACCCTGCAGAAATTTCCCACCCCGCCGTCGGGCGGCCGCCCGCAGCGCGAGCAGTTCGGCATGCGCGGTCGGATCGGCGCGCGCCTCCACCTCGTTGCCGGCTGCGGCGAGAACGACACCCGCGGCATCGACGATGACGGCACCGACCGGCACCTCGCCGCGGTGCGCGGCGGCTTCGGCCTCTTCCAGGGCTTGGCGCATCGGGGTCACGTCCGCTCTCTTGCCTTGAGGGCGGGATGAGGTCTAGTTCTGCCCATGAAAAACCGTCCCCTGATCGGACTGACGCTGGATGCGGAGCAGCCTGGCGGCTACTCGAAATTCCCCTGGTATGCTCTGCGCGCCAACTACATGGACGCCATCGCCGATTGCGGCGGGGTGCCCCTGGCCTTGCCGCACCGGGCGGAACTGGCGCCCGACATGCTGGATGCCATATCCGCCCTCGTGGTCACCGGCGGCGCGTTCGACGTCGATCCCGCGCTGTACGGCGAACCCGGGCGCCATGAAACCGTGACATTGAAAGAGGGCCGGACCGCGGCGGAGGCAGCACTTGTCGGCGGCGCGCTCGCCCGCGACATGCCGGTTCTCGGCATTTGCGGCGGCGAGCAGTTGCTGGCGGTGGCCCTCGGCGGCACGCTCATCCAGCACATTCCGGATTCGGTGCCCGATGCCCTCCCCCACGAGCAACCCAACCCGCGCAACGAGCCGGGCCACGAGATCGCCATCACACCGGGAACCCGCCTCGCTTCCATCGTCGGCACCGCCACGATGCTGGTCAACTCGGCGCATCACCAGGCGGTGCGCGCGCCGGGCCCTCGCCTCGTCGTCAATGCGCTGGCGCCGGATGGCGTGATCGAGGGAGTGGAATCGGCCTCGCACAGGTTCTGCCTCGGCGTACAGTGGCATCCGGAATTCCTGATCGATCCTGGCGACCGGCGGCTGCTCGAGGCCTTTGTCGAGGCCGCACGATGAGCGATCCGGAGAGGGACGAACGCGGCGAGCGGATCGCGAAATTTCTCGCTCGGGCGGGTATCGCAAGCCGCCGCGATGCCGAACGCATGATCGAGGCCGGCAGGGTCTCGCTGAACGGCGCGAAGGTTCTCCACCCCGCAACCTTCATCACCGCCGGCGACATCGTACTGGTCGATGGCACGCCGGTGGCAGCTCCGGCGCGCACCAGGCTCTGGCGCTATCACAAGCCGGCGGGCCTGCTGACCACGCATCGGGATCCCGAGGGCCGGCCCACCATCTTCGAGCGGATGCCGGCCGAACTGCCCCGCGTGGTCAGCATCGGCCGGCTCGATCTGAACAGCGAGGGGCTGCTGCTGCTCACCAACGATGGCGCCCTTGCCCGCCAGCTCGAATTGCCGGCGACCGGGTGGCTGCGCCGCTATCGCGTGCGTGTGCATGGCACGATCGACCCGGCCCGGCTCGCGGCGCTGAAGGGCGGCATTGTCGTAGACGGCGTGCGATACGGCCCGATCACGGCTGAAATCGACTCCACCAAGGGATCGAATTCCTGGCTCGCGGTTGGCCTCAACGAGGGCAAAAATCGTGAGATCCGCAAGGTAATGGCCGCACTCGGGCTGGAGACGACCCGCCTGATCCGTATTGCCTATGGCCCGTTCCAGCTCGGCAACATGCCACGCGGCGCGGTCACGGAAGTCAATCCCAAGGTCCTCCGCGAGCAATTGCCGAAAGCTGGCTGATGAGCGGCCCGCGGATCATCGCCGGCGCCTGGCGCGGCCGCACGCTGGCCGTGCCGGAGGGCGCACTGACCCGGCCAACCGCCGGTCGGGTGAGGCAGGCGCTGTTCGACATTCTTCTCCATGCCCCCTGGGCGGAGGACGCTGTCGTCGGGCGCGCGGTGCTCGATGCCTTGGCCGGCTCGGGGGCGCTCGGGCTGGAAGCCCTGTCGCGCGGCGCGGCGAGTGCCACTTTCATCGAGCGGGACCGTGCGGCGCTCGCCGCACTTCGCCGCAATCTCGTCGCATGCCGCGCGGAGGACCGCGGCCGGATTGTCGCCGCGGATGCCCTTGCCCCGCCGCGCGGCACACCGCACGACCTCATCCTGCTGGATCCGCCCTACGGCAGGGATCTTGTGCCTCAGGCGCTCCAGGCGCTCGCCGGGGCCGGATGGCTTGCCCCCGGCGCGCTGATCGCTGCCGAATTCGGCAAGGCCGACCCGCAGCCAGCCGATCTTTCCGTGCTCGCCGAGCGCGCCCACGGTCCGGCGCGGCTGGTCATCTGGCGCCATCCGGCCTGAAAACCCCCGGCTTGACCACCACTGGCCATACCAACGCTGTCAGGTCATGATTACAGCGACATGGCCCTTCTCGCCGGCATAGCCGAGATAGCGATAGCTGCGCCCGCCCTCGGTGCAGAATTCCTGGAAAGCCTTGTATTCATGCTGCCGCCAGCCGGGATAGTTGAAATACTCGTCGAACACGATGACCGTGCCGGGACGGATGCGGTCGGACAGCAGATCGAACACGGTTTTGGTCGAGGAATAAATATCGCAGTCGATATGCAGCAGCGCGACCGGCTCCGCCGTCTCCGCCAGGAATGCGGGCAGCGTCGCGTCGAACCAGCCGACATGCAGGCGCACATTGCCGGGCACGTTCGGCAGCGTGCCGCGCCGGTCGAAGGCGCCGCGGGCGGAGGCGGTGCCGGCCCAATCCTCCGGCAAGCCCTGGAATGAGTCGAACCCATGGACCATGCGCGGCGTCGCCCGCGCGAGGCAGTTGACGGAAAGTCCCTTCTCCACCCCGAATTCCAGCACGAGCCCGGCTTCCGGCGCACGCGACAGGGCGAAGCGCAACAGGTCGAACCGGTCGCGCAGCATCATCGCCGCCTGCATGTGGCCCATCACATAATCCACTGCCTCCCGCTTGGCAGCGAGGCGGATATCGAAGGCGAGATCGTTGAGATACCATGAATGCAGGATCTTCCGGTACGCCCGTGCCAGAAGCCCGCCGCGCAGGCCGCGCTGGAGAATCGCCATGGTCAGAGCGGCTTCGGCACGCCGGCGCGGGCCAAGGCAGCCTCCTGCCGTGCCTCCAGCGATGCGGCATCGAATTCAGCGACCGTCTCCTGGAACAGCTGCTGCCAGTTCAGCTCTGCCCGCAGCCGGAGAAACACGCTGCCGAGCCCGATCGCCGAGCGGTCCATCAGCACGAATTCGCGCGGCGGCCGGACCCCTCCGGTGCGCTTCAGCCCTTCATGCACTTTTTCGGCAACGCTGCGGCCAAACGTCACGTCATTGGTCTCCTGGATCGCCCGCACCCTGTCCTGCATCAGCGGCTCGTAGAGAAAGCGCGCCCATTCGTTCAGCACGTCGAGCTTTTCGCGGGTGATGTCGGTAAACCCCCAGGAGGTGTAGGCATGATGGGCCAACTCGTCATCCTTGTCGCGGATCGCCCGGAACAGGTCGATCACCCCGGCGACGAAGCGGGCGCCGAACACGCGGATGGCACCGAAATCGAGCAGGTTGATCCCGCCCGCAGGGTTCACCTGGTAATTGCCGAGATGCGGATCGCCGTGGATCACCCCGTAGCGGTAGAACGGCACATACCAGGCACGGAAGAGCGCGCGCGCAACCCGGTTGCGGCTCTCCTGGTCGGGATCGGTGTCGAGAAACGCCTGCATCCCGATGCCATCGAGCCAGGACATGGTCAGCAGGCGGCGGGAGGAATATTCGGGGATCGGTTCGGGAATGACGATATCCGGCTGCCCCTCCAGCATGATCGCGTAAAGCCGCGCCTGTGCCGCCTCGCGCGTGTAGTCGAGCTCCTCGCGCAGCCGCGCCGCCAGTTCGACATAGATGTCATCCTGGTGGATGGCGTTGTCCATCCGCTTGTAGACGGCCATCGCGAGCTTGAGCTGCCGGAGATCGGATTCCACCGTGCTCGGCATGTCAGGGTATTGCAGCTTGCAGGCGACGATGCGACCATCCGGCAATTCTGCCTTGTGCACCTGCCCGAGACTGGCCGCGGCAGCCGCTTCGCGCCCGAAGGTGCGGAATTTCCGTTCCCAGTCCTGACCGAGTTCGGCACTCATCCGCCGGCGGACGAACGCCCAGCCCATCGGCGGCGCATTCGCCTGCAATTGAGCGAGTTCCCGCGCATATTCCTCGGGCAGCGCATCCGGCACGGTGCTGAGAATCTGGGCGATCTTCATCATCGGGCCCTTGAGGCCGCCGAGGATGGTCTTCAGATCTTCGGCATGCCGGCCGCGATCGGTGCGGATGCCGAACACCCGCTCGCCGGCCACCCGCGCGGCGATGCCGGACACCGCCCCCGACGTGCGTGCGAAGCGCCTGATTTCGCCGAACAGCGTGCCGCCATTATCCGCTTCGTTGGCCATGTATCCCCGGTTTCCCTCAGTGTTCCAGTTCGTCGATGAAGCCGGCGATGACATCGAGCCCACGGCGCCAGAAGGCCGGGTCCGATGCGTCGAGGCCAAATGGTGCCAGCACCTCGCGGTGCCGCCTGGTGCCGCCTGCTGCCAGCATATCGAGATAGCGATTGACGAACCCGGCCGCTTCACCCCGCGCCGCGGCATCATGGTAGACGCCATACAGCGCGTTCACCAGACAGTCACCGAACGCATAGGCGTAGACGTAAAACGGCGAGTGCACGAAATGCGGCACATAGGCCCAGAACATCCGGTATTCGTCGGAAAATTCGAAGGCGGGACCGAGGCTTTCACGCTGCACCGCGAGCCAGATGGCGCTGATCTCGTCGGGCAGCAGCTCGCCGCGCCGCCGCGCCGCATGCAGCCGCTGCTCGAATTGATGGAAGGCGATCTGCCGGACCACCGTGTTCAGCATGTCCTCCACCTTCTGCGCCAGCATCAGCCGCCGCCGCTGCGGGTCGGTCTCGGCGTCGAGCAGCGCGCGGAAGGTCAGCATCTCGCCGAACACGCTGGCGGTTTCCGCAAGCGTCAGCGGTGTTGATGCCATGAGATAGCCCTGGCGCGCGGCAAGCACCTGATGCACGCCGTGACCAAGCTCATGGGCCAGCGTCATCACGTCACGGGTGCGGCCGTGATAGTTCAGCAGGACATAGGGATGGACATCCGGCACGGCGGGATGGGCGAACGCACCGCCGGACTTGCCGGGGCGGGGCACGGCGTCGATCCAGCCGCCATCGAAGAACCGGGCGGCGACCGCGCGCATCTCCGGGCTGAAGGCGCCATAGGCGCCAAGCACCGTCTCGCGGGCCTCGGACCAGCTGATCCGTCGGTCCGGCTCGCCCGGCAGCGGCGCGTTGCGGTCCCAATGCTGCAAGCGCTCAAGGCCCAGCCATCCGGCCTTGAGCGTGTAGTAGCGGTGCGCCAACCGCGGATAGGCTTGCGTCACTGCCGTCACGAGCGCCTCGACCACCTCGGGCTCGACCCGGTTCGCCAGGTGGCGCGCCGCTTCGGGCGTGGGATAGCGACGCCAGCCATCCTCGATCGCCTTGTCCTTGGCGATCGTGTTGAGGATCTGGGCGAAGAGCCGGGAATTGCGCTGCAGCGTCCCGCCGATCGCCCGGCCGGCGGCCTCGCGCCGCGCGCGATCCGTATCGGACAGCCGGTTGAGCGCGGCCGACAGCGTCAGGTCCTCGCCCGCCACCGGCACCCGCAGGGCAGCGGTCGTCTCGTCGAACAGGCGGGACCAGGCCGCATGCCCCGTCACCTCCTTCTCCAGCAGCAGCCGCTCGATCTCGCCGGACAGCTGATGCGGGCGCAGCGCCCGCAGATCGCGCAGCCACGGCGCGTATCGGGCGAGCGCGGGATCGGCGAGCGCCGCCTCGAGCGCAGTGTCGTCGATCAGGTTGATCTCGATGGGAAAGAAAACGAGGTTTCCACCGATCGCGGTCGCCCGTTCCGCGATCGACTGGTAGAACGGCCCGGCGGTCGGCACCGTGGCGTCGGCGCTGAAATTGAGCTGCGCAAATGTATGCAGCCGCCCCAGCCCCTGCTCGATCGCCTCGTATCGCGCGATCGCGGCGGCCAGCGCCGCCCCGTCCAGCCCGGCAACCGTTCCGCGCAGCGCTGCCGCGAAGGCGATGGCGTCGGCCTCGAGTCGCGCAAGATCCGCCTCGATCGCCTGGTCCTCGGTCCCACGATAGAGATCGGTCAGGGTCCAAGACGGCAAGGCAAAGGCGGCATCGTTGCCGGCCTCGGGCCGCACCGTCACGCCAGCCATGTCGTCGGGCAGGGCCAGTGGGCGGGTCAGCGTCATCGAAAACTCCTCGTGTCAACAATGCGCCAGGTCTGAAACCCGACGGATTTCAGATCCGGGTCCGGGCGTGGCGCGTTCACATTCTCTTTTCCGCCAGCCGGATCGTCCCGCTTTTCTCAACGGCAGTGCCCCAGAGATAGGCCGGAAAATCCACCCGTCAAATGCCAGGCTCTGGCGCGGCCCGCCGCGGGCGACTATCAGCCGGATCGAGATGAATTACCGCCACGCCTATCACGCCGGCAATGCGGCCGATTGCCTGAAGCATGCGCTTCTGGTCCTGCTCCTGCGCGCGCTGACGCGCAAGGCAAAGCCGCTCTTCGTGCTCGATACCCACGCGGGACTCGGCGCCTACGATCTCGCCGGCCCCGAAGCCGGCCGCACCCGCGAGTGGGAAGGCGGCATCGGCAGGCTGCGCGCCGCTTCGCCCACTGCCCTCGCCGATTATCTGGCGCTGGTGCCGCCTGGCCTGGCCTATCCCGGCTCGCCCGCGATCGCCCGCGCGCTGCTGCGCCCCGGCGACCGCCTCGCCCTCTGCGAGTTGCACCCCGAGGATGCGGCGGCGCTGAAACGCCGGTTCCGCGGCGATCCGCTGGCCCAGGTCCACGCTCGTGACGGCTACGAGGCCGTCTCCGCGCTGCTGCCGCCGGCCGAACGCCGCGCCCTCGTGCTGATCGATCCGCCCTTCGAGCGTGCCGATGAGTTCGCCGTCCTCGCCAGGACGCTCGATGCCGGGCGACGCAAATTCCCCTCCGGCGTGTTCGCGGCCTGGTATCCCGTCAAGCACCGCGCGCCCGTCCGCGATTTCATGGCCGATATCACCGCCAGAGGCATCCCTGACGTCATTGCCTGCGAGATGCTGCTCCGCCCGGCGATCGACCCGGCGCGGCTGAACGGCAGCGGCCTGCTGGTGATCAACCCACCCTACGGATTCGAGGCCGCGGCGGCCCCGGTACTGGAAGCGTTGTGCGCCGCGCTGGGCGAGGAAGAGGCCAGTACCGCCATCATTCGGCTTGCCGGAGAGGACGCAGGATGACACAGCACCCCGAATTCGTCGTGATCGGCGCCGGCGCCTGGGGAGCCGCCCTCGCCACGCTCTACGCCGCGCAGGGACGGCGGGTGACGCTGGTCGCGCGCGACGCCGCGAAGGCCGCTTCACTGGCCGCTACGCGCGCGACCCCGCATTTGCCCAGCCTCCGCCTGCCGGACAATCTCGCCATCGCCGCGCGGCCGCCCGAAGCGCCGGTCACGCTTCTCGCGGTGCCGTTCCAGCATTTGCGGGAAACCCTCGGCCGCCTGCCGCAAGGCAACGGCACGCTGGTTCTCTGCGCCAAAGGAGTGGAGCGCGAAACCGGCGCGCTGGGGCCGGAAATTGCCGCCGAGATGGAACCCCGCCGGCCCTGCGCGGTGCTGACGGGCCCGAACTTCGCCCACGAGATCGCCGCCGGCCTGCCGGCCGCGTCCGTACTGGCAATGACCGACGCAGCCTCCCGGCGCGACCTCGTCCAACGCCTCGCGACGCCGCGCCTGCGGGTCTATGGCAGCGCCGACCCGATCGGCGCGGCGCTTGGCGGGGCTGCAAAAAACGTCATCGCGATCGCCGCCGGCGCGGTGATCGGCGCCGGGCTCGGCGAGAACGCGCGCGCGGCGCTGATCACCCGCGGCCTTGCCGAGATCGGCCGCCTCACCGAAGCCATCGGCGGTGCCGCGGAGACGATTTCGGGCCTCGCCGGGCTGGGAGACCTGATCCTGACCGCAACGGGCGGCGCCAGCCGGAACTACCGCGCCGGGCTTGCCCTCGGCCGCGGCGAGCGCCCCGCACCGGAGGGCGGCGTGATCGAAGGCCTGGCGACCGCCCCTGCCCTGCTCGCCCGCGCACGGTCGGCCGGCTGCGAAATGCCCGTCACCGAGGCGGTGGCGGATCTGATCGGTGGCCGCAGCACGCTTGAAGCCAGCATGCGCCGGCTGCTCGGCCGCGCCTTGCGGGACGAGCGCTGAGCCGCGTCAGACGCCGAATTCGGCAGCCAGCGCCTCGACCGAGTCGACGACGATCTCCCACGGCCCGGACGGGTTGGCGCGATCGCCGGTGGCGGCGCCGAATTCGAGCGGGCGGCTGATGAACGCCGTCCGCAAGCCGAAACTCGACGCGGCCGCGAGATCGTCGTTATGCGCGGCGGCCAGCATCACCTCATGCGGCGCGAGACCGAGATAGTCGCAGGCCCCGAGATAGACCTCGGCATCGGGCTTGTAGTGGCGGAAAATATCCGATCCGAAGGTGACATCCCAGGGGAAACCGTTGCGCCGCGCGAGCGAGACCTGCAGCGCGACATGTCCGTTCGAAAGCGGGCCGATGATTACCGCCTGCCGCAGCCGTGTGAGCCCGGCGACCGTGTCCGGCCACGGCGCCAGCCGGTGCCACAGCTTGACGAGGTGCTCGCAATCGGCGTCCTCCAGCGGACCGAAGCCGTGCCGCCGGGCCAGATCGACGATTGCATCGCGGTGCAGGTCATCGAGCAGGGTCCACGGGATGGCGCCGCGGCGAACCCGGTCCATCGAGGGGCGATAGGTCCGGCGCCAGGCATCGGCAATCTCGGCCCAGTCCGCATTGCGGCCGCGCGCGGAACCGAATGCGGTCAGGCCGGCGATGACGCTGCCGCGCCAGTCGACCAGCGTGCCGAAGACATCGAACAGGACGGCGCGGGGCTGGGCCATGCGCGTCAGCCGGTCACGATCAGGATGACGACGAGCGCCACGGCGACGGCCTGCAGGCCGACGCGCCAGCGCATCAGCCGGTTTTGCCGGCGCGGGTCCGCACCGCGGGTCATGCCGACGGCACCCGCCAGCAGCACGGCAACCACCGCGATCATGTCGACACCAAGCACAATCAAGAGAATATCACGCATGACGAACATATAATGGGCGAAACCCGATGCCGATAGGGGGGCAGTGTTGACATCGGCCGCAATGACCCGTTTCTCCCGAACCATGGTTCGCGTCCTGACGCTCGTCATCCCGTTCCTCGCCATGCTCGTCGCCGCGATGCCGCAGGCTGCGGCGGGAAGCGTCGCGCCCGCTGCCGGCCGGAGTGCAGCCGGCGCGACCGCCGCCCCGGCCGCGCTCGCGCCGGCGCAGATCAACGCCGCGATCACCACGCTGCAGAACCCCGCACAGCGCAACGCCCTCATTGCGACACTCGAGGCGATGAAGGCAGGCAAGGCCGCGAGCCCCGCGCCCGTCGCGGCGGCGCTCGGCCTTGGCATCACCCAGAGGGCAGAAGCCTGGACGAAACAGACCCTGCAGGGCGTGGGCCGGGCGCTGAGCGATGCCACCGACGTGTCGCTGATCTGGCACTGGATCACGTTCGTCGCGACCGATTCCTGGCTCCGCCATACCGTGCTGAAGGCCTCCTGGCGCCTCGCCGTGGTCCTTGCCACATGCCTCGCGCTGGAATTTATCACCCGCCGGGCCTTGCTGAAGCCGCGCACGCGGCTCGAGCGCGGGCCAGCCAGCGCACGCGGTGGCGACAAGCCCGACGCGCCGAAAGCCAATGCCGGCATCGCCGCGGCGGAAGCCGGCGAAACCGAACACCGTCGCCGACGCCAGCCGCTGCGGCACTGGCTGCGCCGGGTTCCGCGCGCGCTTGCCCATTTCGGCCTCGAACTGGCACCCGTTCTCGTCTTCGCGCTGGCCGGCTTCGCCCTCATTTCGAGCGACATCGCCGACGACCGGGTCTCCCGCCTCGTCATCATCGCCGCGCTGGAAGCCTATATCGTCTCGCGCATCGCCATGGAGTGCCTGCGGCTGCTGTTTGCCCCGCATGCGCCGGAACTCCGGCTGACCGGCCTTGACGATGCGCGCGCGCGGTGGATCGATCGCTGGCTGCGCACGATCGTCGGCACGATCGCCTTCGGCTACGCCGCGATCGCGACCGGCGGCCTGTTCGGGCTTTATCCGGCGGCCAGCAGGGTGCTGATCAAGATCGTCTCGCTGGCGGTGCATCTGATGCTGGCGGTGATGATCCTGCAGGCGCGGAGGCCGGTCGCGGCCTTCATCCGCGGCGAGACCGCCACCACCGGGTTCACCGCGGCGCTGCGCGTCGGGTTCGCGCACACCTGGCACATACTCGCACTCTTCTACGTGATCGCCCTTTGGGTCGCCTGGGCGATCGGCATCCCGCACGCTTTCTTCATCATGCTCCGCATCGTGATCGTGCTCGGCCTGGTGACCATCATCGCGCGCGGAATCGCGGCGAGCATCGCCTCCGCCCTCGATCATGCGTTCGACGAGCGCGGCACGCTGCGCGCCCGGCATCCCGGCATGCACGCAAGGCTGCGGACCTATCTGCCGGTGCTCAAGCTGGGGGCGGCGGCGCTCGTCGCCGGGCTTGGCCTGCTGGTCACCCTGCAGCTCTGGGGCATCGGCGTGTTCGCGTGGTTCGCGGGAACCACGATCGGCCGGCAGATCGCCTCCGCCATCATCACCATCGCGACCGCGATTCTCGCCGCGCTCATCGTCTGGGAAGCCGCGAACGCGGCGCTGGAGGCGCATGCCGAACGGCTGGAGCGCCAGGGCCGCGCCGGCCGTGCCGCGCGCTACCGCACGGTGATGCCGATGCTGCGCTCCACGCTCATGGGGGCGATCCTCGTGGTGGTGACACTGGTGGTGCTCGATACGATCGGCGTCAATGTGACCCTGCTGCTCGGCGGCCTGTCCATCTTTGGCCTTGCCATCGGCTTCGGCTCGCAGAAGCTGGTGCAGGACATCATCACCGGCCTGTTCCTGCTCCTCGAAGACGCCGTCCAGGTCGGCGACTGGGTGACCCTCGCGGGCGTCTCCGGCAGCGTCGAGAAACTCTCGATCCGCACGATCCGGCTGCGCGCCGGCGACGGCTCGCTCAACGTCATCCCGTTCAGCGCGGTCAGCACGGTGTCCAATTTCTCGCGGGAATTCTCCTTCGCGCCGATCAGCGTCGGCGTCGCCTACAAGGAAGACATCGATCGGGTCTTCCAGGTGATCCGCGACGAATTCGCGACCATGCGCGCCGATCCGGACTGGGCGCCCAACATCCTCGGCGACATCGAGCTCTGGGGGCTCGACCAGTTCGGCGCCTCCTCGCTCGACATCGTCGGCCGGATGCGCACCCCTGCTGGGCAGCAGCATGCGGTGCGCCGCGAATTCAACCGCAGACTGAAGAACCGCTTCGACGCCGAGGGGATCGAGATTCCCTTCCCCTATCAGCGGCTCACCATCGATCCCGCCGAATTCCGTGCCGCATTCGGTACGCCCCCGCGTCCGGCCAGCCCGCCACACCTCGACCCCGCGCCAGGGAATGGCTGAGTTTACCTCCGCGTGACCTGTTACCCGTCCGGGAACGTGTTATTTCTGGCATATGGATCCTGTTGGCACCCGCAGTGAACTCGGCCTGAACCTCGCCGCCGAAGGCTTTGCCTTTCTGCCGGGGGTTGCCCTTGACCGGATGCTCCCCGCCGAGGCCATTGCCCCTGCCGCGTGGGAGCCCTTCGCGTCGAGCTGGGACGCAATGCCGATTGATCAATACATGGCTGATGGCGGCCGCTACCGCCGCCGCCGCTTCGGCGTGTTCACCGCGGTGCCAGACCAGCCCATCCGCCGCGCCGCGCATCAGCCGCATTTCCAGACCCGCGAATACAACGCCCTGAATGGCGGGGTGGAGCGCTGGTTCGAGCCGATCCCCGACACCATCGCCAATGGCGACACGTTTCAGGCCCTGCTCGGCTTCACCCGATCCCTCTTCGAGGAACGAACGGGCAGCATCGCCTGGCATATCGAGGCGCACCAATTCAGGATCGAGGCGAATCCCGATGGCGCCGGTCTGCCCACGCCGGAGGGCATGCACCGCGACGGCGTGGATTTCGTTCTGGTCCTGATGGTCCGCCGCGAAAACATCGAGCAGGGCACCACAACGATCCACGACCTGCACGGCAACGATCTCGGCAGCTTCACCCTGACGGCAGCGCGAGATGCGGCCCTGGTTGACGACCAGCGGGTGTTTCACGGCGTGACGCCGGTCATCCCGCTCGACCCTGCGCGGGCCGCTTTCCGCGACGTGCTGGTCCTGACCTACCGAAGGGTCTGATCCGCCGCCTCACGCAATTGCGGCGTACGATCTGGCGGATCGTTCATCGCCGGTTTCCTGCCCGCATGGGGCGCTGCGTGAAGCCCCCTGCGGTTCAGCCAGCCAGCAAGACGTCAATCGTCGTTCAGGTGATCCAGGGCGGTGTCGGCAGATTTTTGCTCCGCAGGAATTCCGGGTTGAAGAGCTTCGACTGATAGCGCGACGCACCATCGCACAGGATGGTGACGATCGTATGGCCCGGTCCCATCTCGCGGGCAACGCGAATTGCCGCGGCGACGTTGATCCCGGCGGAACCGCCGATGGAAAGCCCCTCATGGATCATCAGGTCGTAAACCTGTTCAAGCATCTCCGTATCGGGCACGCGCACCGCATCATCGATCGGCGCGCCTTCCAGATTGGCGGTGACCCGGCCCTGGCCGATCCCCTCGGAAATCGACGAGCCTTCCGCCACGATCTCGCCGGTCTTGATCCATGAATGCAGCGCGCTGCCCTCGGGATCGGCGAGGACGATCCGCACGGCCGGATCATGCGCCTTCAGCGCCATGGCGACGCCGGC
Source organism: Acidiphilium sp. 20-67-58 (assembly GCF_002255515.1). NCBI lineage: Bacteria > Pseudomonadati > Pseudomonadota > Alphaproteobacteria > Acetobacterales > Acidocellaceae > Acidiphilium > Acidiphilium sp. 20-67-58. The sequence continues at coordinate 66,040 of NZ_NCAS01000009.1, forward strand.
CAGCGTACCGCCGGTACCGCAGGCGCAGGTGAAAGCATCGATTCGTCCCCCGGTCTGCGCCCAGATTTCCGGCCCCGTCGTGCGACGATGGCCCTCGCGATTGGCGGTGTTGTCGAACTGGTTTGCCCAGCAGCCGCCCACCTCCTCGGCGATGCGCCGCGAGACGTGCACGTAATTGCCCGGATCGCGATAGGGCTTTGCCGGCACGAGGCGCAGATCGGCGCCGATCATCTGCAGGAAGTCCTTCTTCTCCTGGCTCTGCGTCTCCGGCATCACGACGATGCTGCGATAGCCGCGGGCATTGGCGACTAGCGTCAGCCCAATTCCGGTATTGCCGGCAGTTCCCTCGACGATGATACCAGGCTTGCCCGGCGTGAGCAGGCCGCGCGCCTCGGCATCCTCGACGATCGCGAGCGCCGCTCGATCCTTTACCGACCCGCCCGGATTCATGAATTCGGCCTTGCCGAGAATCTCGCACCCGGTCGCCTCCGAGGCGCGGCGCAGCCGGATCAGGGGCGTATTGCCAATGGCGCCGACAAATCCGTCGGCGATCGAGGTCGCTGCTTGCAGTGTCACGCTGTTCTGTCTCCCGTGTAACCGTCTTGCATCAGATCCGGCCGTCGGACAACAATGCCGCAACGCTATAACCGTGATGATCCGGAGGAAGATATGGTTGACGATGTGGCTCCGAAACAGGTGTGGGAAGCGCTGATGAGCAACCCGGATGCCATGCTGTGCGACGTGCGGACCAGCGCGGAATGGACCTTTGTCGGCCTTCCTGACCTGTCCCAGGCCGGCAAGCAGATCGTGCCGATCGAGTTGCAGAGCTTTCCGAGCATGCAGCACAACCCGCGTTTCCTCGACGAGATGCGGGGCGCCGGGCTGCGGCCGGAGCACCATGTGTATTTCATCTGCCGCAGCGGCGGGCGCAGCATGGCTGCCGCACGCATCGCGCAGGAGCACGGTTTCCCGCATGTCTACAACGTGCGGGACGGGTTCGAGGGCCCGCACGACCAGCGCGGCCATCGCGGCCTCGTCGCCGGCTGGAAACATGACGGGCTGCCCTGGGTGCAGAAATAGGCGCCGCTCCACCCCGGCAAGGAGGCTGACCTGCGCGGGACGGGCTGGAAAACCGTCCTGCCCTGCCGGCATTCAGGACGGATGAAGGACCCAACACCGCCGGCAGCCGCCCCGTCCCGCATCAGCCGAGGTACGCCCGCGTTTCGCCGGACCACGCTCGCGATGTTCGCCGCCGGCTTCGCGACCTTCGCCCTGATGTATTGCGTCCAGCCCCTGCTGCCGGTCTTCGCGACGGATTTCCACGTCCGCCCGGTCGCCGCGAGCCTCGCGCTCTCCCTGACCACCCTCACCCTCGCCGGCTCGCTTCTCGTCGCCAGCGCGCTCTCGGAAGCCTGGGGGCGCAAGCCGATGATGGCGACCTCGGTGATCGGCGCCGCGCTGCTGACCCTCATTTCGGCAGCCATCCCGCATTGGGGGGATTTTCTCGCGCTGCGGGCGCTGATCGGCCTCGTGCTGTCGGGCCTGCCCGCCGTCGCCATGGCCTACCTAGCGGAGGAGATCGAGCCGAGATCGATGGGTCTCGCCATGGGACTCTATGTCGGCGGCAGCGGTTTCGGCGGCATGAGCGGGCGCCTGATCGCCGGCATTCTCGCCGATGCCGCCGGGTGGCGCGCCGCCCTTGCCGGCATCGGCGCGATCGGCCTCGCCTCCGGCCTGCTGTTCATGGCGATCCTGCCCGCCTCGCGCCATTTCATCCGCCGGCCGCTATCGATCGGCGCCCTCGCGCGGAGCTACGCAGCGCATCTCGCGGACCCGGCGCTGCGCCTGCTCTATGCCGAGGGGTTCCTGTTCATGGGCGGCTTCGTGACGGTGTACAACTACATCACCTTCCGCCTGCTCGCACCGCCATTCAGCATGTCGCAGGCCGCGGTCGGCACGATCTTCACGGTCTATCTCGTCGGCGTCGGCGGCTCCGCCTGGAGCGGGCAGCTTGCCGGGCAGATCGGCAGGGCGCGCATGCTGCCGGCAGCGATCGCGCTCGAACTGGCCGGCGCGCTGCTGACCCTCTCCGGCGCGCTCTGGCTGGTCGTTCTCGGCATCGCCCTCGTCACGCTCGGGTTTTTCGCCAGCCACGCCACGGCGAGCGCCTGGGTCGGAGCGGTTGCCCGGGGCGCGCGGGCGCAGGCGGCGGCGCTCTATCTTTTTCTGTACTATCTCGGCTCCAGCCTCGCGGGCTCGCTGGGCGGCGTCGCGTGGAGCGGTGCGGGCTGGAACGGCGTTGTGGCGATGATCGCGGCAATGCTTGTTGCCGGTCTCGCGCTGTCGGTCCGGCTGGCCACCTTGCCATTGCGCCGCGCGGAAGTCATTTAACAGCGATGAAACTCAAAGCGGTCAACCCGGCGGAGTGCGGCTGATGGACGGCGGATCCGAACAGCGGCAGATCACGATCCACAAACCCGAGGATTTCGCGCCCATGCGCGCGGCCGGCGGGCTCGCGGCCGAAGTGCTCGACATGGTCGGCGCGCATGTCCATCCCGGTATCTCGACGGGTGAGATCGACCGGATCTGCCACGATTACATCGTTGCTCGTGGCGCCATCCCGGCACCGCTGAACTATCGCGGCTTCCCGAAATCGACCTGCATCTCTATCAACCATGTCGTCTGCCACGGCATCCCCGGCGACCGGGTGCTGATGGATGGGGATATCCTCAATATCGACATCACCGTGATTCTCGATGGCTGGCACGGCGATTCGAGCCGGATGTATATCGCCGGCACGGCGCCGACCAAGGCCCGCCGCCTGATCGACGTCACTTACAACTCCCTGCTGGAAGGCATCCGCGTGGCCAGGCCCGGCGCGCATTTCGGCGATATCGGCCATGCCATCCAGACCTATGTCGAGGCGCAACGTTTCTCGGTGGTGCGGGATTTCTGCGGCCACGGTATCGGCCGCCGGTTCCACGAGCCGCCGAACGTGCTGCATTTCGGCCGCAAGGGCGACGGCCCCGAATTGCGGCCAGGCATGTTCTTCACCATCGAGCCCATGGTCAATGCGGGTCGCCCAGAAGTGAAGGTGCTCGACGATGGCTGGACCGCCGTCACGCGGGACCGCAGCCTGTCAGCGCAGTTCGAGCACATGATCGGCATCACCGAAACCGGATGCGAGGTGTTCACCCTTGCCGCCGGCGAGACGATCTGACCGGCAGGGCGGAAAGCGGCTTTTCAAGACCATTCGAATATGACAATCTCAGGTTGTGATTCCTTCTGGAGATTCGTTGCGCGAACCGGCCGCCCAGCCGGATCTTCTGCAGGATGAGGTCTCCTCACGGCACGGGGAACCAAACCCAGGTGCCCACGGCGCGGCCGGCCACCGTTCACGGCTGCGGGCGCGCCTGCTGAAAGCAGGACCGGACGCGCTGGCGGACCATGAAATCCTCGAAATGCTGCTGTTTCTTGCCGTCCCCCGGCGGGATACCAAGCCGGTGGCGAAGGAACTCATCCGGCATTTCGGCTCCTGCGCGGGCGCCATCGCCGCACCGGCCGAGGCGCTGCGCGGTGTCGAGGGGCTGGGCGAGGCCGGTGCCGCCGCTCTCAAGCTCGTCCAGGCCGCAGCGCTCCGCCTCACCAGGGCGGAAATCACCTACCGGCCGGTCCTGAACCACTGGGACAGGCTGATCGAATACCTCACCGCCGTCCTCGCCCGTGAAAAGACCGAACAGGTCCGCGTGCTGTTTCTCGATCAGCGCAACCGGTTGATCGCCGACGAGGTGCTCGCGCACGGCACGGTGAACCATGCCCCGGTCTATCCGCGGGAAATGATGCGCCGGGCGCTCGAACTGCATGCAACGGCGCTCATCCTCGTGCATAACCACCCGAGCGGCGATCCCACCCCGTCAGAAGAGGACGTGGCGATGACCCGAGAGATCAAGCAGGCGGCGGCGACACTTTCGGTCGTGCTGCACGACCACCTGATCATCGGCAACGGAAGGTGGATCAGCCTGAAGCGGCTCGGCCTGTTATGATCCCCAGCCGGTGATCACGCCCATGGGCCATTCGAGCCGCAGCCGGCCATCGGCATCCGCGATTGCCGCCAGCGCCATCGGAAACAGCGCGCGCGGCGGGCAGCGGCGCGAACGGTCGCGCAGCGCGTTGGTCTCCCCGGCATCCCTGAGATCGCGAAGCAGGTCGAGCGGGGCGGCGTATTCGAGACGCACGGTTTCCCGCTCGGCAACCGGCAGGGCGAACCCCGCCCGCTGCATCAGCCCGGCAGCATCGGCGAGCGTGGTGAAGGGCGAGATCCGCGGCGAAGCCCCCGCGGCGAGACGGTCCTCCGCATCGATCAGGGCGACCCGCAAGTCCCCGAGCGTGCCGAGCAAAGGAAGGCTAGCGATGAACAGCCCTTCCCGGCTCAGCGCGCGGCGCAGCTGGATCAGCGCCCCTGGCAGATCGTTCACCCAGTGCAGCGAAAGATGCGCGACGATGAGGTCGAAACACCCCTCGCCAAAGGGGAGATATTCCGGATCGGCGGCAACCCCGCCGCTCCCGGCCAGCAGCGCCGGGGCGACATCGGCAGTGATCACCTCCAGCCCGCGCGCCGCCAGCAGCGGAGCCACGGCGCCGCGCCCGCCGAAATCGAGTGCCCGGCGAAACTGGCGCCCGGTATCGTCCAGCCGGTCGAGCACCCGCACCGCAAGCTCGTCGAGCACCGGCCTGACCCGCGCGAGGCGGTGCGCCGCGCGGCTGCGGTGCATGGCAACGGCCCTGCGGTCGAAGATATCGATATCGCTCATGCCCCCACTTGTGCCGCTTTTGCGCCAGCCGGCAAAGAGCCGCCGATGCTGAGGCAGTTCGCCCGCGCGACGCTTGATCTCCTGCTGCCACCGCATTGCCTCGCCTGCGACGAGGAGGTGTCGGCCGAGGGCGTATTTTGTACGTCCTGCTTCGGCGCGGCGCGGTTCATCACCGGCCCGGTCTGCGGCAAGTGCGGGCTGCCGCTCGAAGACCCGGCCCCGCTCTGCACCGGGTGCGACTGGGCGCCGCCGGCGTTCCGCGCCGCGCGGGCCGCGCTGGTCTACAACGATGCCGCCCGACGGCTGATCCTGCCCTTCAAATATGCCGACCGGCCGGAGCGCGCCGCGGGACTGGCACGGCTTCTGCTCCGTCCCGGCGCCCCCCTGCTCGCCCGCGCCGATCTGCTGGTGCCGGTGCCGCTGCACCGCACCCGGCTCGCGCGGCGGGGCTACAACCAGGCGGGATTGCTGGCCCGCGCGCTCGGCCGGATGACCGGGCGGGACACGCTGATCGACGGTCTGGTCCGCCTGCGGGCGACGCCGCCGCTCTCCGAACTCGACCAGTTCGGCCGGGAGCAGGCGATGAAGAACGCGATCGGCGTGCGCAAAGGAAGGGCGGCGCAGTTCGCTGGGCGCACGGTGCTGCTGATCGACGACATCCTCACAACCGGGGCCAGCGCATCGGCCTGTGCCGAGGCGCTGCTCGCCGCAGGTGCTGCGGCGGTGGATGTGCTGGCCCTCGCCCGCGTTGCAACGCAGGACGGCGAGTAAAGTCGTTTTTCGATCCTTCCGGATCGACGGCATTGCTCTATAATATTGATAATAAAATATATTTTACCGATCGGGTGATGGTACCCCACCTCAAGCCGCTGTAGAGCATCTTTATCCGATCAGCTGATCGGATAAAGATGCTCTAGTTATCAACAAGATAGAGCACGACATCCGATCCTGATGGATCCGAACGTGCTCTAAGACTTCCGCAACCGTCTTGCGATAAACTCCGTCTTGCGTATGTGAAGGATCGGAGACAACACATGCCGAAAATCGAAATCTACACCCAGGCCTTCTGTCCCTATTGCAGCCGCGCGGTAAGCCTTCTGCGCCAGAAGGGATTTGCCTTCACCGAGATCGACGCACCTCGCGGTTCCGCCGCGCGCCGCGAAGCTATCGAGCGATCCGGCGGCGGCACCACCGTGCCGCAGATCTTCATCGACGACCGGCCGATCGGCGGTTGCGACAATCTGGTCGAACTGGAGCGGACCGGCCGGCTCGATCCGCTGCTGTCGGCATGATCCACTATCAGCTGCGCTGCGGCTGCGGCCATGAATTCGATGGCTGGTTCGCGAGCAGCGAGAGTTTCGACCGCCAGGCAAAGCGCCGCCTGCTGAACTGCCCGCGCTGTGGCGGGGACGATGTCGGCCGTGCATTGATGGCCCCGCGGATCGCCAAGGCCGTGGCTGCCGAAACCGCCCCGGCACAGCCGCCGGCGAAGGCGACGCAATCGACCGCCGTCGCCGGCCGCATGCCGGACGAGCTCCGTGCCACCCTGGCCAGCTTGCGGCGCGAGGTCGAGGCGCGATGCGATTTCGTGGGGGACGAGTTCGCCGCCGAGGCGCGCCGCATCCACCATGGCGAGGCACCGGCCCGCGGCATCTACGGCGCGGCGACCGAGGCTGAATCCGAAGCGCTGGCGGACGAGGGGATCGAATTTGCGAAAATTCCCTGGGTGCCGCTTGCAGACAGCTGAACCGGGAGAGAAAGCCCCATGCGCCACGATCAGCCGGCCCTCTTTGAGCTCGACGGCATACGCCCGGAGATCGACCCGGATGCCTGGGTGGCTCCCGGCGCTGTCCTGATCGGCGCCGTGCGGATCGCTGCCGGGGCGAATATCTGGTTCAACTGCACCCTGCGCGCTGACAATAACGACATTACGGTCGGGCCACGCACCAACATCCAGGATGGCACGGTCGTCCACGTCAATGCCGGCGAGCGCTTCGCCGCGCGAATCGGCGCGGATGTCACCATCGGTCATGCCGCCGTCATCCATGCCTGTACACTTGAGGACCGAGCCTTCGTCGCGATGGGCGCCGTGGTGCTGGATGGCGCGGTGATCGAGGAGGGCGGCGTCCTCGCGGCGCATTCCCTGCTCGCCCCCGGCAAACGAATCGGCCGCAACGAGCTGTGGATGGGGTCGCCGGCCCGCTTCGTTCGTATCATGTCCGATGAGGAGCGCAGCCGTTTCGACCAGACCGCTCCGCATTACGTCGAACTGGCCGAGCGGTTCCGCAAGGGACTGCGCCCGGCCTGATCGGGCTCGCGCCATTGTCGAGGCACCGTCATGAACCAGACTCTCCGCTCGCCCCACACGTTCCGCTCCGCCCTTGCCCTCGCGCTGCTCGGCCTGAGCCTTGCCGGCTGCGCGCTGGTCACACCACCGCCATCGACAGGATATCTGCCTGCAAATGCGTTCGATGGCCGGGTGACCGGCGAAGACCCCGCGATCGCCGCAACCAACGAGGCGCGCTGGGCCTTCTCGCATCCCGCGGCGATGCAGGGGCGACCGGCCGAAATGGCGCTCGCCGCCGCCTCGCTCGATGCGATGGCAGGCCAGTTCTCCACGGTCGGCCGCTGGCTCGGCATGAACAACCTCACCAAGCTCCAGATGCTGCACGCCCGCAAGGTTGTGCGCGCAGAACTGGGGATCCGGCCTGACGCCCCCTCGCAGACAGTGATCGACGCGCTGGTCACGATCAGCCTCGACCTCCGCCATGGCGACCGCAAGGCGGCCCTCGCCGCCGCGAATGGTTCGGAATTCACCCTTCCGCCGCGCCGCACGCTCGCGATTCTCGCGCATTTCCCAGCCACTCCCGTCGCCGAACGAGCAACCGCGGCCGCCAGCCGCGATCTCTATCCGGGCGGATCGCCGCCATTTTTCACCCGCTGAACCGCGACTGCGGAAATTTCCGGAAACATCGCGGGCGCAGGCTTGCAACGAGATGTCGGCACGGCGCCGGGCGTAAGAGGGGATAGAACGCCAAACGGCCAGGAACCGTCTGGTAACCCTCGTTCTGTGTCTATGTCCCTGCCCCGGACGTCCGGCTTCCGCCCCCGGCCGGCTCGAAACGATAGGGGCTGGCGCTGGTGGTCGATACGTCGAGCGACAGGCGGTGGGCCAGTGGCGGAAAGGCGCGCGAGCGGCATTCCGGCCGGTCGCAGAGCCGGCATGACAGCCCGATCCCGACTGCTGCCCGGTCGAGATCGATCCCGTCGGCATAAACCACCTCACCGGCCCGGCCGATATCGCATCCCATCGCTACCACGCGCGTTGCCGGCGGCTCGCCCCAATGCGCCGGCGATGAGGTGATGGTGCGCGCGAAGCACAGATAGGTGACGCCGTCAGGCAGCTGCGCCACCTGCACCCGCACGCTGCCGGGCGTGGCGAAGGCTGAATGCACGATCCAGCGCGGGCAGTTGCCGCCATAGCGGGCGAAGGGAAACCCCGCCGCCGAGAACCGCTTCGAGACATTCCCCGCCGGATCGACCCGCAGGAAAAAGAACGGCACCCCGCGCGCCCCCTGGCGTTGCAGCGCCGAAAGCCGGTGGCAGGCCTGTTCAAACGAAACGCCGAAGCGCATTGCCAAATGCTCGACATCGTGACGCAGCTCCGACGCCGCCCCCAGAAACGGGGCATAGGGCATCAACACCGCGCCGGCGAAATAATTGATCAAGCCGATCCGCAGCAATTCGCCCGCATCGCGGGTGGTGAGCGTGGCGCGCCGGACGATCTCCTCGATCAGTTCGCGCGCCTCGATCAGGCCAAGCTGGAAGGCCATCTGAAAGCCCCTGCTCTCCCGCGGCAGCGTTTCGGAGAGTACGAGCTGCCGCCGCGCCGGGTCGAAGACCCGCAGCGCCCCCGGCAGCGGTGCGACGGACACGACGAGCCCGTGCTTGTGCCGGAGCCGCTCCGCGAGCGCATGGTTCATGCCCAGCGTTGCCGCCGGCAATTCCGCTCCCAGCGCCTCGGCCGCTGCCTCGAGCTCGGGGAAATGATTTGCATGTTCATGAAAGAAATCCCGCACTTCCTCGTTCGGCAGCAGGATCTTTCGCCCCGAGGGCAGCGTGATGCCGCCGGTCTCCTCCCGCACCGCCTGGTACGCGCGGTAAAGCCCCAGCACGGCCTGCGCCGCCGCCGGTGCCGAGACTGCAATGAGCTGGGCCTCCGAGTCCGGCACCTGCTCGCTGCCGATCAGCGGGTCGGCGAACGCCTCGCGCAGCGCCTGTTCCATCTGCCGTTCATCAGAGCCTGACAACGCTGCCAGATCCACTTGCAGCGTTTCGGTCAGCTTGATCAGCAGTGCTGCGGTAATGCCCCGCTGATCATGCTCGATGAGGTTGAGATAGGACGTTGAAATCCCGAGCCGCGCCGCAAGTTTCTGCTGCGTCAGCCCCTGTTCCTGACGCAGGCGGCGGACGATGCGGCCAATCAGCGGCTTGGACATGCGGGCACTCCATGACAACGGGCGATATTTTTCATGTTTTACATATTGTAAAACTTTACAGTCAATACCGCCACCTCTTTCATCATTTTATGCCATTTTCGCCGGTGACTTTCGCGCGTGCAGCGTAAATAATTCACCTACGGACGCTACCGGACTGCAAGATCACGGCGCCCTCAGACGCCGCCACAACATGCCGAAAGGCGCAAAGGAGAGACCATGTCGAACTTCCCCTCCCCGACCCATTCCCCCGAAGGCCTGCCGGGCGGTCTCTCCGTAGCGCCCGACCGGTTCGATGGCATCCGCCGCGACTACACCCAGGCTGAAGTCGATAAACTCGCGGGCTCCTTCCGCGTGCGCCACACCCTCGCCGAGATGGGCGCCAATCGCCTGTGGCACCTGCTGAAGACCGAGCCCTACGTGAACACGCTCGGTGCCCTCACCGGCAATCAGGCGATGCAGCAGGTCAAGGCCGGCCTGAAGGCCATCTATCTCTCCGGCTGGCAGGTCGCCGCCGATGCGAACCTTTCGGGCGAAATGTATCCCGACCAGTCGCTCTACCCGGTGAACTCGGTGCCGATGGTGGTCCGGCGCATCAATTCCGCGCTGCGCCGCGCCGACCAGATCGCCCGGATGGAAGGCGACACATCGCAACACTGGATGGCGCCGATCATTGCCGATGCCGAGGCCGGATTCGGTGGCGCGCTGAACGCCTATGAGCTGATGAAGGCCATGATCGAGGCCGGCGCCGCGGGCGTGCATTTCGAGGACCAGCTCGCCTCCGAAAAGAAGTGCGGCCATCTCGGCGGCAAGGTTCTGGTCCCGATCGCCCAGCATATCCGCACCCTGACCGCCGCCCGCCTCGCCGCCGATGTCGAAGGTGTGCCGACCGTGCTGCTCTGCCGCACCGACAGCCACGCCGCCCAGTTGCTGACCGCCGATGTCGACGAGCGCGACCGCCCCTTCATCAGCGGCGAGCGTACGGCCGAGGGTTTCTACCGCATCAAGCCGGGCATTGGCGTCGAATACGCGATCGCCCGCTCCCTCGCTTACGCCCCCTATGCCGACCTGCTCTGGTGGGAAACCTCCGAGCCGAACCTTGAGGAGGCCCGCCAGTTCGCCGAGGCGATCCACAAGCAGTTCCCCGGCAAGATGCTCGCCTATAACTGCTCACCGAGCTTCAACTGGCGCAAGAAGCTCTCCCCGGAGAAGATCGAGAGCTTCCAGCGCGAGATCGGCGCGATGGGCTACAAGTTCCAGTTTGTCACCCTCGCCGGCTTCCACTCGCTGAACTACTCGATGTTCCAACTCGCCAAGGGCTACGCCGAGCGCGGCATGGGTGCCTATTCGGAACTGCAGCAGGCAGAGTTCGCCGCCGAGAAGGATGGCTACACCGCCACACGGCACCAGCGCGAAGTCGGCACCTCCTATTTCGACGCGGTGGCGATGGCGGTCAGCGCCGGCAAGGCCTCGACCACGGCCATGGCGGGCAGCACCGAGACCGAGCAATTCCACGATCAGGACGATGAAGCGGGCCATTACCACGATCATGACGATGGCCTGGTGCATCACCACAGCTGGGCGGTCAGTTCCCCCGACCGCTGAACCTTTCCCCCGTGGTGCCGGCGCCAGCCGGCATCCGTTCTGTCACCTTACCCCGGACCTCTTGGCCCGGGGTTTTTTCTGCCAGTGTCATCATCGCCGAGTGCCGCGAGCCCGGCATCCAGCGCCTTGCGCATGACCGTCGGAAGCGGCGTCTCCGGCGACTTTGCCTCGAGGTCCGGCGGCAGTTTGGGCACTTCTGCCGCGAGTACCAGCAGCCGTAATTCGAAATGGGTGAAGACGTGCCCGATGCTCCCGGCATCGACCCAGTCTGCCGCGCAAGGCGGATCGGCCCGTCCCGGCGCCGCTTCGAAACCGGTTCCCGGCAGTTCGAGCATGCCGCCCAGCAGCCCGCGCGGCGGTCTCCGACGCAGGCCGATCGCGCCGCTCCGGTCCCGCATCACGAAAACCGTGCCATGCCGCATTGGCCGCGCCGCCCGCCGCGCCTTGCGTGGCAACTCGGCCGCGATCGCCCTTGCCTGTGCAGCGCACCCCTCGCGCCAGGGGCAGATCATGCAGGACGGGTTGCGCGGCGTGCATATCGTGGCGCCCAGATCGAACAGCGCCTGCGCGAAATCGCCCGGGCTGGCGCAGGCCGCATCCTGCGCGCCGAGACGGGAAGCTGCGGTGGCGATCTCCGCCTTCGCCGCCGGCAGCGGAGTCTCGATCGCGAAAATTCTTGCGGCGACACGTTCGACATTGCCATCCACCGGCACGACCGGCAGGCCGAAGGCAATGGCGCCGACTGCCGCCGCCGTGTACGGACCGATTCCCGGCAGGTTGTGCAGCCCCTCCAGCGTCGCCGGAAATCCGCCCGCAGCGGTGACCGCGCGGGCGCAGCGGATAAGGTTGCGTGCCCGCGCATAATAGCCAAGCCCAGCCCACAGGCCGAGAATGTCCTCATCCGCCGCCGCCGCCAGCTCGCCGATCGTGGGGTAACGCTCGATGAACCTGTGGAAATACGGTATCACCGTCGCGACGACGGTCTGCTGGAGCATGATTTCGCTCAGCCAGACGTGATACGGATCGGGACGGACTCCCGGGGCAGCCCGCCACGGCAGGACGCGCCGATGAACATGATACCAGCGGAGCAGACGATCAGCTGATGGCGGCGACACACTCACGCGACACTCCCCCGCGCCCGACCCGGTCGCACAAGGCAGCGGATGGCGGAAACTTGGCGAAGCCTCGCCCGGTCGCGCCGGAGCCGCCGCGCCACAGCGCCCCGCGGGGCATTTCGGCCCTGCTGGCGCCTGTGCTGTGCCCGGTCCTTGCCCGGCGGGGGGCCGTTCTCGGCACGCTGATCGCCGATTGGCCCGACATCGCCGGGCCCGACATCGCATCCCGCAGCCAGCCCACGAAATTCGCTGCCGGAACGCTGACCCTTGGCTGCGCCGGCCCCGACGCGCTGGCCTTGCAACACCTTGCGCCAGTATTGATCGGCAAGATTAATCTCGCCCTCGGTGGCGCGCCGGTGCAACGGCTGCGCTTCACCGACATGACAGTCCCCGCGCCCATCCGCCGCGCAGCGCCTGCCTCGGTAACCCAGGCGCCACCTCCCGCAGGGCTGCCGGATGGAGATCTCGGCGACGCCCTCGCGAGACTGCATCGCGGCCTCCAGCGGCAGCGTCCCGGAAATCGCACCTAGAGCATTATCCGATCGGACAAGGACGCTGCGATGATCGACACGACAGCGCACTACAGCCGATCCATCGGGGTCGGGAGGCGCACTGGATGGCAATCCATCCGCACTCAGTGCGCGTCCGACCAGTTGGAACCGATCCCGGTTTCCACCAGCAAGGGCACCGAAAGTGTGGCAGCCCCCTGCATCACCTCCCGCGCCAGCGAGGCCATTGCCTGCGCCTGGTCGATCGGCATTTCGAAGACGAGTTCATCATGCACCTGGAGCAGCATCACCGCCTCCAGCCCGGCATCGCGAATCGCCGCCGGCAGCCGCACCATCGCCCGCTTGATGATGTCCGCGGCGCCGCCCTGCAATGGCGCATTGATCGCCTGCCGCTCGGCATAGCCCCGCCGTGCCGGGTTTTTCTCGGCGATGCCGGGAACATAGCAACGCCGGCCGAACGGTGTCAGCACATACCCGTGGGTGCGTGCGAATTCGGCCGTTTCGTTCATGTAGCGCCGGATTTCCGGATAGCGGGCGAAATAGGCGTCGATATAGCGCTTCGCCTCGCCGTTCTCGATGCCGAGCTGGCGGGCGAGGCCGAAGGCGGAAATGCCGTAGATGATGCCGAAATTGATCGCCTTGGCGCGGCGCCGCACCATCGGATCCATCCCCTCCATCGGCAGGCCGAACACTTCGGCGGCCGTGCGGGCATGGATATCCTCGCCTTTGGCGAAACTCTCCTTCAGCGCCGGAATATCGGCGACATGCGCCAGCAGGCGCAGCTCGATCTGCGAATAATCCGCCGAGACCAGCGCCTTGCCGGGGGCGGCAATGAAGGCGCGGCGGATACGCGCCCCCTCGCTGGTGCGAATCGGGATGTTCTGCAGGTTAGGCTCGTTGGACGAAAGCCGGCCCGTCGTCGTGATGGCCTGGGAGAAGCTGGTATGGACCCGCTGATCCCCGATATCGATCTCGCCCACCAGCGCGTCGGCATAGGTGGATTTTAGTTTCTGCAGCTGCCGCCATTCCAGCACCGCCGCAAGATCCTCGAGCACCGCCGCATCGGTGCCCCATGCCCCGGTCTTGGTCCGCTTGCCGCCCGGCAGGCCCATCTCGTCGAACAGGATCTCGCCGAGTTGCTTTGGGCTGCCCGGGTTGAACGCACGGCCGGCGAGCCGCTCGATGTCGCGTTGAATGTCGTCCATCCGCCGGGCAAACTCGGCCGACATCGACTCGAGATCTCCACGATCGACCATGATGCCGGCGCGTTCCATGGCGAGCAGCACATTGAGCAGCCGGCGCTCGATCGTCTCGTAAAGCCCGAGCCCTCCCTCCGCGCGCAGGCGGGGCCGCAGCAGCATCCAGAGCCTGAGGGTGATGTCGGCATCCTCGGCGGCATAGGCCGTGGCGCGGTCGATCGGGACGGCGGCAAAGGAAATCCGGTTGCGCCCGGTGCCCGTTACCTCGTCATAGGATACCGGCTGATGATCGAGATGCAGATCCGATAACTCGTCCATGCCATGCCCATGCCGTCCGGCGCCGAGCGTATAGGAGAGCAGCATCGTGTCATCGACCGGCGCGGCATCCGCAAGCCCGCAACCGGCCAGAATGTGAATGTCGAACTTCGCGTTGTGAAAAATCTTCAGGATCGCCGGATCGGCAAGCACCGGCGCCATCCGCCCGACCACCAGGCTCCGCGGCAGCTGCGCCCCATCCTCGTGCCCGAGCGGGATATAGGCAGCCCGGCCTGGCGCGGTCGCCACTGAAATCCCCACGAGTTTCGCATGACGGGGGTTGAGGCCGGTGGTTTCGGTATCGATGGCGAAATATCCGGTCTGCCGTATCTCGGCGATCCAGCGGTCAAGCTCGGCCTCGTCATCGATCGTGACATAAGGCCCGAAGGACGCATCGGTCGCAACGGGCGCAGTTGCCGGTCCGGCGGGCGGATCGGGCGCATCGCCCCTCGCCGCCGCGGCGAGCCGCTCGCCGTTCCGCCGTGCCACCCCATCGAGCCCAAGGCGTGCCTTGATGCTTCTGAAACCCTGGGAATCGAGGAAATCGTTGAGATCCCCGTCATGCAGCGGCGCAACCACCAGATCGTCAACCGGCAGTGGCAGTGGGACATCCCGCCGCAATTCCACCAGCCGGCGTGAAATCCGGGCGTCTTCGGCATGAGCGACGAGCGAATCGCGCCGCTTGGAAGGCTTCATGGCCCCGCTCGCCGCCGCGGCGAGGATGGCCTCCAGATCGCCGAATTCGGCAATCAACTGCGCCGCCCCCTTTGGCCCGATCCCCGGCACGCCCGGAACGTTGTCGACCGTGTCGCCCATCAGGGCCTGCGCATCGACCATCTGCTCCGGTCTGACGCCATACTTTGCAATCACGTCTGCCGGCCCGATCGGCGTGGACTTGATGGGATCGAGCATCGAAACGCGGTCATCAAGCAGTTGCATCAGATCCTTGTCGGACGAGACGATGACCGTCTCGCCGCCCATCCGCTTCATCGCTTCGGCATAGCTGGCGATCAGATCGTCCGCCTCGACCCCCTCAAGCTCGATCGCCGGCACCGCGAAGGCGCGCGTCGCCTCGCGCACAAGGGCGAATTGCGGCACGAGTTCCTCGGGCGGCTCCGGACGATGCGCCTTGTATCTGGGATCTATCTCGTTGCGGAATGTAGTGCGACCAGCATCGAAAATCACGGCGAGGTGCGTCCCGGAATGCTCCTTGAGCAGCCGCGCCAGCATATTGCAGAAGCCAAACACCGCGTTGACGGGCGTGCCATCGTCGCGGGTCATCGGCGGCAAGGCGTGGAAAGCCCGGAAAATGAAGCCCGAGCCGTCAACCAAGACAAGCCGCTGCGTCAATGTCCGGCGCCCGGTCTTGCATCTCCGGCCAGGCGGTAATGGCGGGAGCAATAAGGACAGGTGATCTCACTGCCCTCGATCTTCAGATAAATCCTCGGGTGCCCCAGCGGCCCGCCGCCGCCATCACACGCAACCACCCGCTCATGCACGAGGATTGTCTCCAGGCTAGTCGCATCCCTTGTATCGGACATGAGTTCCTCTCGCACAGCAAACCGTTGCACGGAGAATATCGCCAAAATGCACCGCTGCCTATCGTTGCCACAGGTGGCTCCCGTGCAACCACACAGTTCAGCGCCAACAGGCATTGAGCCCCAGGCCGATCCGCGCTATGCGAAGTTTATTGGACCCGTAGCTCAGCTGGATAGAGCGTTGCCCTCCGAAGGCAAAGGTCGCGCGTTCGAATCGCGCCGGGTCCGCCAGTTTTTCCAATGGCTTATGAGACTTTCCCACAAGCCGAAAAATCCGCCCGATACCAGCCTGATACTACCAGCACCGGATCATGGGCCTTTTCGGCCTCATTATCACGGTTGCGTGATCGTCTCCGCCGCCCTCGATTCGCCGGGCGGGGATTAGGCAAGCAATACGCATACACGCACGCGCGTAGGGGTTGCGGCATGTTGCGGCGGTGACAGGCTCACTTGTGGACTGTCGCACGTGGTGCAGCACCGGAAGCCTCGCCCCGCTACCTACGAACGCCACCATGCCCAGCAGGCGAGGCATAATCCCGTTT
>NZ_NCAS01000060.1:0-8968 GCF_002255515.1 Acidiphilium sp. 20-67-58
GACGGTCGGCCGGGAGACCGAGAAGACCTCGGCCAGGTCGCTGACGGAATAGTCGCCGGTGTCATACATGCGGCGGAGTTCTCGGGACTGGCGGTCGGAGAGTTTGGGCTGCTTGCCGCGCAACTTCCCCTTGGCGCGGGCCACGGCCATACCTTCTCGGGTGCGCATGCGGATGATCTGCCCCCTTCTGAGTGGTCCGGGATCTGATTTAGGATTTGGCCTGTAGGAGGACTGTGAAGGCGAGGAACCACAAGCCGGAAGAGATTATCGGCAAGCTGCGTGAGGCTGAGATTGTTCTGGCGCAGGGCGGGACGGTTGCGGATGCGTGCCGTCGGATCGGCGTCACCCAGCAGAGCTATTATCTCTATGGACGGCTCTCCCGTTGCAAGTAGATTTTGAATGATCCTGCGTGATCAGTTGCAAACATCTATCCGGCGTCAGCCGGCCTTGGCCGGAGCGCCCAAATGGCAAATCCGCACGCGCGCACCTCTACAGCTGGTAGGCTTCGGAAGCCTCGATAATAGTCAGGTTCGTCACGCGCCGGTTCGATCAGTGCAGCCCATTTCTCCGTCTACCCGCAAACTGTAGTCCAACCTTCAGGCGGCCGGGCGGTACGGTTCGCCCGTTCGCAGCACGGCCCAGATGATCCGTGCATTCTTATTGGCGACCGCAACCGTTGCCCGGTTGAAGCCCCGCCGCTCCTGAAGCTGGGTGACCCATTGGTTCATGGGATCATTCCTTGTCCCGGCAGTTCGAACCACCGCGCGTGCGCCGTGAACGAGCAGGCTGCGCAAGTGCTGGCTCCCACGCTTGGAGATGCCCATCATGATCTGCCGATCGCCGCTCGAATGCTGGCGCGGGACCAACCCGAGCCAAGCGGCCATATGACGGCCGTTCTTGAATTCAGCGCCATCACCGACGGCGGCGACGATCGCGGTGGCGGTCTTGGGGCCGACGCCCTTGATGCGGGCGATACGCTGGCAAACTGCGCTGCTCTTGAACACGGCTGCGATCTTCGCGTCGAAAATGGCAATACGTCGGTCGAGGTCGCAAAACAGGTCCCAGAGTTCGCCGATTGCCTCCCGGGCCATCGCCGTCAGTTCATTGTCCGGATTGGCCAATATCTCCGGAATCATTCGCCGCGCGCGGGTGATGGACTTGCCGAAGGCGATGCCGCGATCAAGCAGGAGTCCGCGGATCTGGCTGACCACAGCAGTGCGGTGGTTCACCATGCGCTGGCGCGCCCGATGCAGGGCCTGGACATCCTGCTGCTCGACTGTCTTCTTCGGCACCAGCGGAATATGCGGTTGGCGAACCGCCGTGCAGATCGCCTCCGCATCATTGTTGTCGTTCTTCTGCCGACGGACGAACGGCTTCACGTATTGCGGGCTGACGATCTTCACCTTGTGCCCGAGCGCTTCAAACTTCCTCGCCCAGCAGAAGGCACCGGTACACGCCTCGATCGCGATCGTGCAGGGCTCAATACCGGCCAGCACCGACAACAACTGGTCACGCATGACCCGGCGCCTGAAGACAGGATGCCCCTTCCGGTCGACCCCGTGCAGCTGAAACACGTTCTTCGCCAGATCAATCCCCAGAACATCAATCGTCATGGTCGCTCTCCTCCAGGTTCAACAACGGCACAGCCTGCCGGTGGGGAGGGAGAGCCGTCCATAGAGATAATAGCTCTGCTCGGTGACGCCGATCCGTCGGCATGCATCAGCAACCGTCCCGCCCTGCGCCAGAACAATCTCAGCCTCACGCAACTTGCCGATGATCTCTTCCGGCTTGTGAGTCCTCGCCATCCCAGTCCTCCTTCAGGCAAAATCCAAAACAGATCCCGGACCACTCAGAAGGGGGCAGATCAGTTCAACAACCGCCGCCTCCTCGAGCCCATTGGCAATATTCCTCCCGCTGAGGCCGAGGCGAGGTACTATGAACAACTGAACGAGCTGGCTATGGTCGCCTGAGTCAAACAAAATGGCCTCCGGAATTCCCGGCGCGGTTCATTACAGTTTTCCTTATCAGCAGATTGCAGGCCATTCATGCACTACCCCTTCCTCGTCATTGATCCGCGCTCCGGCCTCCAATACCGCTTAACCGATACCGGTCTTGCCGAACTGTCCCTTGCCCCCATTCCTGCCGAATGGGCGCCGGGGCGTGCCATTGCCGAGGCGCCTGACCCGGTCTGGGCCGACAGTCTTGCCAATGCGCCTATCGAGACGATCTCGGCGGTGACCGCCGCGCTGACGGATCTTGTGCTGGCCACGCCGGATCTGAAGGTGCCGAACGTCGATCACCTGCCAGACAGCCGCGCCAAGCGGCATCTCTTGGCGCTGGTCGCGTTGTGGCAAAGGTTGGGTGATGCGCTGCCAGAGGGGCTGGCACCGATTTCCCATGTGCTGGCCCTGCCGCATGGGTCGTTCCTGGGCTCGTTGCCGGTGGTTGAAGGTTCGCTGGATCCTCTAGCTCCTGCGGCGCTGCAGGCGCTTTTTGCCCGGTTGCGGGACGAGTTCGGCACTGTTCCCGCAAGCGCTTATACGCCCCGGGCCGCAATCGGCAGCCGCCTGCACGCGCTGCAGGGCGGTGTTTCAGCGCAGGATATCGAGGCCGGGGTTCTGGATGACAGCCTCGCGTTCTATGGTCTGCGCGATCCCGCCGCCTGCGCCGATTTCGCCGCCGCCCAAGCCCGGGCGCTGATTGAGTCTGGCGTTTCGGCCCGTGAAATCGCCGTGCTGTCGGGCGATGATCTACGCCAAATCGCGCGCGCTTTCTCAGCCCAGGGAGTGCAGCTCTCGGGCCTTCCGGGCCAATTACCCGAGCGAGATGTCATTGGCGAGACCGCGCTACATCTGGCGCTGGCCAAGCGACCGCCAACTCCGGCTATGGTCTTGGCGAGCCTCGCGCTTTCTCCCTTGATGCCCTGGGCGGCACAGACCGGGCGCGATCTTGCCGAAACCCTCATGGGTGGCGATTTCCGAGGCGCCATCCTCACGGACACGCCCGCACATAAGGAACTGTGGGACGATATCCGCGCCTCTGCCGGCAGCTTGCCGCAGCTGCGATTCCTGCTGGACCGGATCTGCGAGCGAATCGGAAAAGGCGATCAGGTCCGCGCGCGGCTGACTGTCCCCCCCGGCGAAGGCACGCCGGATTGGGAGATAATCCTGCGTGGCATTCAGATCGCGCCGCCCATGGTTGCGGACCCCGTCCGCAATCTTGAAGGCGTCAGCCTTTGGTCCGCGCATGAAAGCCCGTGGCGCCCATGCCGCCATCTGATCGTCAGCGATTTCACCGACGGGCTTTACCCTACTCGCCCGCGTGCCAATCCGCTGTTTCTTGACAGCGAGATCGCTGCGATACACGCGGGAACCGGCGTTCACCTTCGCGGTCGGGCCGAGGGGCTAGCGCAAAGCCTCGCGTTACTTGATCAACAGCTTCAGGCGGTTTCCGGCAGCGTCACCTTCCTCATCCCATGGCGCGATCTGGCGGGCGGGCGCTTGCAACCTTCGACCGGGTTGTCGCTGGTGGCGCGGGCGGTGGCGGGCGTTGACGATGCCAGCGATCTGATCACCGATCTGTCGCGTCAGAACCCCGCGGAATGGCCGATTCCGTATCACCATCTCATACCGGTGCCGGAACCTGCGGAATTACCTGAGGAGCTTGTTTTCCCAGGGCATGACCTTCTGTCCCTTCGTCGGCGCGATGACGGCACCGCCAAACTGCAATCGCCCTCGCGGCTCGAGACGCTGCTTGTCAGCCCGCTCGCCTGGCTTCTGGCTGAGGTCGGGGCCGAGGATATGTCTTGGTCGACCGAAGAACTCGACGTGATGGCAAGGGGCAATATCGCCCATGATGTCTTTGAGCATGTCTTCCTGAAGGATCAGCCGTTCCCGGAAACCGAGGCGCTGGAAGAACTGATCCCCGAGGCCTATGACCGCGCGCTCACCCGTCACGCGGGCTATCTGCGCAGCCCGTCATGGGAGATGGAGCGCCGCGGTTTGGAGCGTGAGATCATGACGGCGGCCCTGCGCTGGCGCGACCACTTGCTGGCGCTCAATGCCAAGATCATCGGCAATGAAATCTGGCTGGCCGGTGAGGCGCATGGCATCAATCTGCATGGCAAGGCCGACGCGATCCTTGAACTGCCTGATGGTACGCTCTTGATCATCGATCACAAGAAAAGCGGCACCAAAGGCCGACGGCAGCGGATGGAGGCGGGCTGGGATCTGCAGGCTGGGCTTTACGCCAATATGATAGCGCGGCCCATGCGGCGCGAGGGTGACGGCATGGACCCGCTGATCGGCCGCAAGGTGGCGGTCGCCTATCACCTAATGAATGATGGCGGGCTGCTGACCTCGGGTCTGGTCTTGCCCGAGGGCTCGCCCGCCCGCGACATGGGCGATGCGGTGAATGCCGGGGCAGTAGCCAAGCTGGCAGAACGCTTGGCTGAACTTGGTGCAGGACGGGTCGTGCTGAACACCTCTGAGGATGCGGCCTTCTTCAAGAAAGAAGCCGGCTTCACCCCCTATGCGCTGACCGATGGCTCGGCCCTGGTCAACGCCTTCATCCGCACGCTCGAGGAGGAATGACCATGGCCCCCTTTAATGCAGTTCAAGGTCTGGTCATCGTTCCCGCGGGTGCCGGCGCGGGCAAGACCCACCGCATCAAGACCCAGCTGTCCGATTGGGTGAAACGCGGCATTGTCCGGCCCGAACGTATCCTTGCCGTCACCTTTACCGAGGCTGCGGCTGGCGAGTTGCGCGAAAGGATCCGTGCCGGCCTTCTGGCCGATGGACTGGTCGCCGAGGCGATGGCGGTCGAGCGCGCCTATGTCTCGACCATACATGGATTGGGCCTGCGGCTTTTGACCGAACATGCTCTGGCGGCTGGCGCCTCGCCGCAGCCGCGCCATCTGGGCGATGCCGAGCGGGATCTGCTGATCCGTCAGGCACTGGCACATGCCAAGGCGCTAGACCCGATAAAGGCCGCGCCCGAGCGGTTCGGTTACGCCCCGAACTTCGTGAAGGGCGAGACGGTCGAAGACAGTTTGCGCGCCCGGGTGCTATCGATGATCGACCTCTTGCGCGGCCTTGGGGACAAGGGGCGTGACGCTGGCCTGATTGCTCCGGCACTGACGCGGCTGGATGCGGTTTACGGGCCGGTTCTGGATGACCCTATCGCCGCGACCACCGCGTTGCAGACGGCCGTGCAGGTCATGATCGCAGCCTTTCCCGAGGGAGGCATGGCCGGAATCACCGCCAAAACCAATGTCGAGAAGCTGGAGAAAAACCTCGCGCTTTTCAAACGTGTTGTTCGCGCGCCCGATCTTCTGGATCGGGATTGGCAGGTCTGGAACGATCTGCGCAGCCTGTTCATCTCTAACCGCTCCAGCAAGACGCCTGCGGGATATGACGACCTTGCCACGGCGATCATGGCGGCGGCGGATGTGCTGCCTTGCCATCCCGGCCCGCTGGCCGATGCTAAGCTGCACCTGTCCTGCCTGATCGCCTGCGCGCAAGAGGTGATGGCGGCCTATGAGACCCGAAAGAAGGCGCTCGGCTTGATCGACTTTGCTGATATGATCACCGGGGCTGAGCATCTGCTTCGCACCGACCTCGCCGTGCGGCAAGCGGTGCTGGACGAGATCGACTGCGTCATCATCGACGAATTCCAGGATACCAACCCTGTGCAATTCGCGCTTTTGTGGCAGTTGGGCCAGCACGCGCCGCGCACACTGCTGGTGGGCGATGTCAAACAGTCGATCATGGGGTTTCAGGGCGCCGATCCCCGCCTGTCCACAGCGCTGGCGGCGGCAAACCCCGATGCCACCCAGCCTTTGGACCGCAACTGGCGCTCGACCCCAGCCATCATGCAATTCGTCAATGCGATGGGGGCTGGCCTCTTTGGGCAGGACTATAACCCGCTGGCGCCGACCCGCGACGCGGTCGCAGGTCCCGCGATCGAGGTGCTGAACGCTACGCAGGGACGGCGCTCACAAAAGTATTCGCAGCCCCCAGAACACATCGCCGAGCGCATCGCCCGTATCCTGACTGATACTGAGACCATCACCGACCGCCACACGAAGGCGGCCCGGCCGGCGCGGCCTTCGGATATCGCGCTCTTGGTCTGCCGCCACACCACCGCCGCCCGATATGCCGAGGAATTGCACGCGCGCGGCGTTCCGGTGCGGATTGCCGAGGATGGCTGGGGGAAAAGCCCGGTGATTGTTGCCGCCCGTGCCGCGCTGGCCTTTGCCGCCAATCCTGCGGATATCCATGCCGGGCTGCTCTTGCGCACGCTTGGCCCGGACCCGCTTCCCTTGCAGGAGGCGCTATCCGCCCAGATCGAAGGGCGGTTGGTGGATGATCCGGTGCTGATGCGGCTCGCCGCTCTGTCGAACCTTTTGGCCCGCCTGCCGGTGGGTGCGGCCCTTGATCTGGTGTTGGATGCCGCCGGCCTGCGCCTCTGGGCCGAACGTCAGCCTGACGCCGCCCAATCCCGCGCCGATCTTTTGCGGCTAGAGGCTGAGGCGGGTGAGTTCGAAGCCGCGCATCGCGATCTCAAATCCGCCTCGGGGTTCCACGGCGAGACTGCCAAGGTCTTTCTCGGCTGGCTCGACGCCCGTGGGGGCGAACGCGATTTCGACCGTCATCCCGATCCTTCCGCCAACAGCGCCGAGGCGGTGGAGATCGTCACCTGGCACGCCTCCAAAGGGCGGGAATGGCCGATCACTGTCGTCGCCGAGTTCGACTATGGCATCGAGGAACGTGCGGGGGCCACTGCGACCCGTTTCGATGCCCTGGACCGCATCGACGATATGGCGGTGGTGCTGGGGTCCGCGAGCCTGATCCACACGCCCGGCTTTGCCGCGCCCGAGGCGACCCGCCGTTTCATCGAAGACTGCCGCGCCGATTTTGAAATCAAAGCGAAAAACCTTCTTTATGTCGCCCTGACCCGTGCCCGTGACCGGATGTTGCTGGAATGGCCGGGTTTTCTGAAGGACCGCGAAGAAGACGCGCCCGAGGCTACGAACCTGTTTCATATTCTTTTAGATACCTGTGCGCCGCAGATCGGGGCGGGCAGCCTGCGCATCAATGGCGTGGATTGCCCTGCGCTGATCACGCAACTGCCTGAAGAGGCGGGATTTACCGAATACGCATGTGGTGCGGCAGCCTCAGCGCTGCGCTTCGGTGCTGCTGCGCCGTTGCCCGTGACACCGCTGACGCCCTGGCGGCTGCTGCCCTCGCAAACCCGTAGCGCGGGGGCGGCGCCCGTGTCCCGCCGTATCAACATCGGAGCACCGTGGCCAAAAGTACTGAACGATGCCTACCGCGGCACAGCACTGCATCTTGCGCTGCGCACATACCTGACCCGGCCCGATCTGGCCCCGGCTTTGGCTCTCGCGACCGGGCTTGAAGACGTCACTCTTGCGCTGGTGGCCGAGCGCGCCACGGCGCTGAAAGCCTGGCTTGCCGATCAGGGCTATACCGATCTGCGCGCCGAGATCCCGGTGCTTGGCCACACGCCTGAGGGTGCAGAGATCACCGGCACCCTCGACCTTCTCGCCATCGGCCCGGCAGGCGCAATGCTGATCGACCATAAATCCGGCGGCGTTGGTGATGGGCTTGGCCCCTATTGGCCACAGCTTTCCAGCTATGCCGGACTGTTGGCCGGACTATACCCGCGGCATCCGCTGCAGGGCGTGGCGGTGTTCTGGGTCGATCACGGATGGCTGGAGCTGGCAGATAAGTGATCTGCCCCCTTCTGAGTGGTCCTGTATCAATTTTAGGATTTTGCACAATTGCGCATGACTTGGATTTTGCTCCGGTAGTGATCAAACCTTATCTCGGTTCCCGAGACTCGGCGGCCATAGCTGAGGATCAGGTTGCGCGGTGGGCCGAGGTACAGAAATAGCGAGGCTCTACACTGATCTGCCCCCTTCTGAGTGGTCCGGGATCTGTTTTAGGGTTTGGCCTGTAGGAGGACTGTGATGGCGAGGAACCACAAGCCGGAAGAGATCATCGGCAAGTTGCGCGAGGCTGAGATTGTTCTGGCGCAGGGCGGGACGGTTGCGGATGCGTGCCGTCGGATCGGCGTCACCGAGCAGAGCTATTATCGGTGGCGCAAGGAGTATGGCGGCCTGAAGATGGACCAGGCGCGGCGGATGAAGGAACTGGAGCGGGAGAACGCCCGGCTGAAGCGCCTGGTGGCCGATCTGTCGCTGGACAAGGCGATCCTGACGGAGGCGACACGGGGAAACTTCTGAGCCCCGCGCGGCGCCGGCGCTGTATCGATCACATCAGGGGAACGATGTCTGTCTCCGAGCGGCGGGTGTGCCGCGTGCTCGGACAGCACCGATCGACGCAGCGCAAGGTGCCACGCGGGGCGGATGACGAGGCCGCCCTGACCGGGGACATCATCGCCCTGGCCCGGCAATATGGTCGTTACGGTTATCGGCGGGTGACGGCCTTGCTGCGGGATGCGGGATGGCATGTGAACCGCAAGCGGGTCGAGCGGATCTGGCGGCGCGAGGGTCTCAAGGTGCCACAAAGGCAGCCGAAGCGCTCACGCCTCTGGCTCAATGATGGATCGTGTATCCGGCTGCGGCCTGAGTATCCCGGCCATGTGTGGTCCTACGATTTTGTGGAAGGACGGACCCACGACGGCCGCAAGTTCCGGATCCTGTCGATCATCGACGAGGCCAGCCGGGAGTGCCTGGCCCTGCCGGTCGCGCGACGGCTCAGGAGCGAGGATGTGCTGGGCGCTTTGGCAGAACTGTTCGTCACCAGAGGGCCGCCGGCGCATATACGGTCGGATAATGGTCCTGAGTTCATCGCCCGGGCGGTGCGGCAATGGCTCGGGAAGGTCGAGCTATGGCGGAATTTGGGTGACGCGGCGTGATCAGGCGGCGCGGCTCTGGGTGGCGTCGGATTGTGCGACGCCGTCGTTGAATCTGACGCCTTCG
>NZ_NCAS01000010.1:0-87601 GCF_002255515.1 Acidiphilium sp. 20-67-58
GTGTCGTTCAGCCAGAAAAGTTCCGCCATCTTCCAAGTCCTCCGAACAGACTTGAATCAGACGCCCCGTAGTCATGGCAATAGGTACAGAACCTAGAGCGCGGGATACAAAATAAACGCTGACGCGCGGGACGCGAAAATACGCGCTGACGCGCGGGACACAGGCGCACGGCACCGTGCGCGGACGCGGCGATTGTGAAGCGGGACCGTCTGCTGTTACGTTGCCCGCCCGCGCGCCGCGCCGGCGGCGGGTTCGCCAGTTCCGGGATAGCAAGATGCCGCAGACAGACAGAGTTTTGACATCACGACGCCAGATGATGGCGGGGGCCGCGGCGCTCGCGGCGGCCGCAGGGGGCGCGCGGACGGCGCGGGCGGCAGGGATGACGGCGCTCCGCGTCGCCTATATCCCGATCCTGCCGATGGCGCAGCTCTTTGTCATCGAGGCCGAGGGCTGGGCGCGGCAGGCGGGGCTCGCGCTGCACGGCACCAGTTTTTCCTCCGGCCCGGCAATGGTGCAGGCGCTCGCCTCCGGCCGGTTCGACGTCGCCTATATCGGGATCGGCCCGGCGATGGTCGCCCAGGCGCATGGCGTCGATCTGCGGATCGTCGCGGCGAATGGCGAGGGGCAGATCGCCCTGCTCGGGCGCGGCAAGCTCGCCGGGATGTGGCCGCACGCAGCCTCCCCCGCCGCCGCCTTCGCCGCCTTCCGCAAGGCGACCGGGCGCAAGGCGCGGATCGGCAGCCTGCCGCGCGGCTCGGTGCCGGATACGGTGCTGCGCTACTGGCTCGACGAGGTGGCGCATGTGCCGCAGGATACGGTCGAGGTGATGGGGTTCGGCGCCAGCGCGTTGCAGCAGGCGCTGCTCTCGGGATCGCTCGACGCCGCATCGACGCTGGAGCCGACCCTGACCATCGTGCAGGAGCGCGACAAGGGGGCGCGCATCCTCGTGCGCGGCGATACGATGTTCCCTGGCCAGCCAGGCGCTGTGCTCGCGGTGACATCCCGCCTCGCGCATGACAACCCGGCGGCGGTGCAGACCATGGTCGATCTGCATGTGCGGGCGACGCATTTCCTGCGCGCGCATCCGCATCGCGCCGCCGCCGATCTCGCGAAGACGCTCGGCAAGGGGCTGATCCCGGAGGCGACGCTGCTGCAGGCGGTGCAATCGCCCTCGCTCAACCCGGTCGCCGATCCGCGCCGGATCATCGCGGCGACGGAAAAGCTCAACACCTATCAGGCGAAGATCGACCATATCGGGAAGGTCGCGGATGTGGGGGCGATGTTCGACACCTCGTACTACCTGCATGCGGTGAAATCGGCCGGATGAGGCCGGGCACGCCACGCCGGCCGGCGCTGCTCTCGGCGGCGGGGCTCGCGGTTTTTATCGGCGCCTGGGAGGCGGCGGTGCGCAGCGGGGTGCTGCCGGCGAGCCTGGTGCCGGCGCCGAGTGCGATTCCGCAGGCGCTGATCGGCGAAATCCGCAATGGCAGCTGGTTCACCGCGATCGGCGAGAGTCTCGGGCATTACCTGATCGGCGTCTGCCTCGGCAGCCTGCTCGGCATCGTCGCCGGGGCGGCGGTGGCGCTGCTGCCGCGCTTCGCCGCCGTGCAAGCCTGGATCGCGCGGCTGCTGCGGCCGATTCCGCCGCTGGCGTGGATTCCCTTCACGCTGATCTGGTTCGGCCCCAGCCAGGCGGCGGCGGCGTTCATCATCGGCGTCGGCGTGTTCTGGCTGAACTATTTCGCGACGTGGTCGGCGGTCGAGACGGTCGATGAGGGGCTGGTGGAACTCGCCGCGGCGTTCGGCCAGGGCGGGTTCGCCCGCCGGCTCGGCAAGGTGATCCTGCCGGCGGCGCTGCCGGGGATGCTTTCGGGCGTGCGCTCGGGGCTCGGCCAGGGCTGGATGGCGGTGGTGGCGGCGGAGCTGTTCGGGATTCCGGGGATCGGGCAGCGGATGAACGAGGCGGCCGGGGTGCTCGCGACCAATGTCCTGGTGCTCTACATGCTGACGATCGCGCTGCTCTACGGCATGACCGACCTGATGTTCGAGCGGGTGACGCGGCGGTTTCTGGCGTGGACGCGGGCATGAGCGGTGCCGGGGAGATGATCGTGGAGCTGACCGGCCTCGCCTTCGGCCATCCGGGCGATGCCTCCGGGCGCAACGTGCTCGAAGGGCTCGATCTCAGCCTGAAGCGCGGCGGGTTTACCGCGATCGTCGGGCCGTCCGGCGTCGGCAAGTCCACCCTGTTGCGGGTGGTGGCGGGGCTGGCCGCGGCGCGGCGCGGCGAGGTGCGGCTGCTGACCCGCCCGGCGCCCGACCGCAGGACGGCGGCGCTGGTGTTTCAGGATGCGCGGCTGATGCCGTGGCGGCGGGTGCTCGGCAATGTCGAGTTCGGGCTGGAAGGGCTGGCGCTGGACGCGGCGGCGCGGCGGCGGCGGGCGGAGGCGGCGCTCGACCTCGTCGGCCTGCTCGATGCGGCGGGGCGCTGGCCGGGGCAGCTTTCCGGCGGCCAGCGGCAGCGCGTCGGCATTGCCCGCGCCCTCGCCGTCTCGGCCGACCTGTTGCTGATGGACGAGCCGTTCAGCGCGCTTGATGCGATCACCAGGCATGCCTTGCAGGACGAGCTGCTGCGGATCTGGCGGGAGACCGGCACCACGATCCTGTTCGTGACGCACGATCTCGACGAGGCGACCTATCTCGCCGAGCGGGTGGTGCTGCTGGCCGGCAGCCCGGCGCGGATCGCGCGGGATGTGGCGATCCGCACGCCGCATCCACGCGCCCGCAACGGGCTCGATGGGTATGTGAGCGACCTGCGCCGGGCGCTGGAAGAGACGTTCGTGGGTGGTGCCGGAATCTGAGCTTCATCCGGGAGGATGATGCTCGGACGAATTGACGGCGCGTCATCCGGCCGGATGGAGGCACCCGGCCGGCGTTCGCGTTAGAGCATCATCCGGTCAGAAGGGAATCTCGTCGTCGAGATCGCTGGCGCGGCCGGAATCCCAGCCGCCGCCGCGCGATTGGCTGGCGGCGGGCGCGGCCGGGGACGCGGCCGGGGCGCGCGGCGCCGGGCGCGGCATGTCGTCGCCGCCGCCGGCGCCGGCACGGTCGAGCAGGACCAGCTCGGCGCCGATCCGGCCGAGCATCACCTCGGTCGTGTATTTCTCCTGGCCCGCCTGGTCGGTCCATTTGCGGGTCTGCAGCTTGCCTTCGAGATAGATCTTGGAGCCCTTGCGCAGATAACGCTCCGCCACATCCGCCAGCCGGTCGTTCATGATGACGACGCGGTGCCACTCGGTGCGCTCCTGGCGCTCGCCGCTCGCCTTGTCGTTCCAGGATTCCGAGGTCGCCACGGCGAGATTGACGATCTTCATGCCGGATTGCGTGGTCCGCGTTTCGGGATCGCGCCCGAGATTGCCGACCAGAATCACCTTGTTCACACTACCCGCCATTGTCCAACCCTCCGCTCGAAGACCGCGCCACGGCGTCCTGCCGCGGCGGAACATTGTATCAACACGGCTTGGCCATGCTGTCCAGCCATGCGCCCGGCCCTGCATGCGGGCCGGGCGTCGGGCTCAGTGATCGAAGGCCGCGTGGTCGACCTTGCCGTGGAAGACGCGGTAGGCGAAGGCGTTGTAGGCGATGATGACCGGGAGCATCACCGCGGCACCGGCCAGCAGGAATTCCTGCGAGCCGACCGGGGATGCGGCCTGCCAGATGGTCACGCCGGGCGGGATGATGTTCGGGAACAGCGAGAAGCCGAGGCCGAGAAAGCTGACCAGGAACAGGCCGAGCGCGCAGAGGAAGGCGGTGTTGTCACGCGAGGCGGCGCCGCGGCGCAGGGCGCGGAACAGCACGAAGGCCAGCGCCATCACCGCGAGCGGGGCGAGGCCGGTGACGGCGAGGCCCGGCCAGGTGAACCAGCGCACGGCATAGGCATGGTCGAGCAGCGGGGACCAGATGCTGACGGCGAGGATGCAGGCGAGCATGCCGAGTGTGAGCCGGGCGGTTTCGTGGCGCATCCGCAGTTGCAGCCCGCCTTCGGTGCGCCAGACCAGCCAGGCGGCGCCGAGCAGCGCATAGCCGCAGACCACCGCGAGGCCGGTGAACACCGAGAAGGCGGAGAACCAGGCGAAGGGCCCGCCGGCGAACTGGTCGCCGACGACCTTGGTGCCGTGCAGCACGGCGCCGAGGATCGCCCCCTGGCAGAAAGCGGCGAGGACCGAGCCGAACCAGAACCCGTAATCCCAGTTGAGCCGGTGCTGCTCGGTATGGGCGCGGAAGCGGAACTCGAAGGCGACGCCGCGCAGGATGAGGCCGATCAGCATGGCGATCACCAGCGGGTAGACCGCCGGCAGGATCACGCTGTAGGCCTCGGGGAAGGCGCCGTAGAGGCCGGAGCCGCCGAGCACGAGCCAGGTTTCGTTGCCATCCCAGACCGGGGCGATGGAATTCACCATCACGTCCCGCTCGGTGCGGCCGCGCTCGGCCGCGAAGAGGATGCCGACGCCGAGATCGAACCCGTCGAGCACGACATAGGCGAAGATCACGAAGGCCATGATGCAGCCCCAGATGATCGGCAATGTGTGGGCGTTGAGCATGGCGGTCACTCCGCCGGGCTCGGGGCGGCAGCGGGATCGTGCAGGCGGTGCGGGCCATGGCTGCGCAGCGGCTTGTCGTCGCGCAGCGGCGGTTCGCCCACCGTCGGCTCATGCGCCATCAGGCCGAGCACGTAGCGGATGCCGACGCCGAAGACGAGCGTGTAGAGCACGATGATGACGCCGAACGACCAGACGATCTCGCCCAGGGTGAGCGGCGAGGCGCTCTGCACCGTGCGCAGCACACCATAGACCGTCCAGGGCTGGCGGCCGGTTTCGGTGACCACCCAGCCGGCGATGATGGTGATGAAGCCGGCCGGGCCCATCGCCACCGCGAAGCGCTTGAACCAGGCGTTCTCATAGAGCCGGCCGCCGCGGCGCAGGGCCAGCGCGCCGAGGGCGAGGAGCAGCATCAGCGACCACAGCCCGACCATGACGCGGAAGCCCCAGAAGGTCGGGATCAGTACCGGCCAGTCGGATTTCGGGAACGCATCGAGCCCCTGCACTACGCCGTGCAGCTTGTGGGTGATGATCAGCGAGCCGAGATCGGGGATCTTCACGTCATAGAGCAGGCGGCCGAGGCTGCGGCTGGGCCAGCCGAACAGGTGCAGCGCCTGGCCGGCGCGGGTGTGGAAGTCGCCCTCCATCGCGGCGAGCTTCAGCGGCTGGTCGGTCATCGTCGCGCGGCCGGATTCATCGCCGATATAGCCCTGGACCGGCACGGCGATGGTCAGCATCCACATTGCCATCGAGAACATCAGCCGGCTGACCGGGTTTTTCGGGTTGCGCAGCAGGTGGAACGCGCCGACCGCGCCGACGGCGAGCGCCGTCGCGATGAAGGCGGCGAGCACCATGTGCAGCCACATGTAGGGGAAGGTCGGGTTGAAGATGATGGCGAGCCAGTTCTTCGGCACGAAATCGCCGTTCGCGCCGATCGCGTAGCCGCGGGGCGTCTGCATCCACGAATTCGCGGCGAGAATCCACGAGGCCGAGATCAGCGTGCCGATCGAGACCAGCGCGGTCGCCGCGAAATGCAGCTTCGGGCCGACGCGCGACATGCCGAACAGCATGATGCCGAGGAAGCCGGCCTCGAGGAAGAAGGCCGTCATCGTCTCCCAGGCGAGCAGCGGCCCGAGGATCGGCCCGACCTTGGCCGAGTAGCCGGACCAGTTGGCGCCGACCTCGTAGGCCATCACCAGGCC
Organism: Acidiphilium sp. 20-67-58; assembly: GCF_002255515.1. Classification (NCBI taxonomy): domain Bacteria; kingdom Pseudomonadati; phylum Pseudomonadota; class Alphaproteobacteria; order Acetobacterales; family Acidocellaceae; genus Acidiphilium; species Acidiphilium sp. 20-67-58. The sequence goes on from NZ_NCAS01000010.1 coordinate 5,798, forward strand.
GGAGACGACGCCGATCGCGAAGATCACGGCGAAGATCTTCAGCCAGTAGCGATAGGCGTCGAGATAGACCGGGCGATTGGTGACCAGCCACATCAGCTCGAGCACCGTCAGATAGGCGGCGAGCCCGATCGAGAAGGCCGGGAACATGATGTGAAAGGCGATGGTGAAACCGAACTGGGCGCGTGCGAGCACGATCGCCAGCCCGCCGGCATGCATGCTTGTCATTCTCTGTCCGTATCGTTGTTGTCGTCGGCGTCGGCGCCGGCAAGGGCGTCGGCTTCGGTTGTCTCGGGCCGGGAGCGGCCGGCCTTGCCGCGCCCGAGCAGCGGCAGGCGGTTCTTCAGTTCCAGCAGCGCGACGACGCGGCCGCCGAGGCGGAGCAGCTGGACCAGATCCTTGTTGTCGAGCTTCTGCACGTCTTCCGACCAGCGCATCAGCAGCTCGATCAGGTCGTGCATCTCGGCGAGTCGGCGCTGGGCGAGCCGGTCGGCCTCCGAGCGGGGAGCCTCCATCAGCAGGTCGCGCAGCACGGTGAGGGTGGGGTCGATCTCGCGGCGGCGGCGCTCCTCGGCGAGGGCGCGGACGATCTGCCAGATGTCGTCCGGGGTCGAGAAATGCTCGCGCCGGTCACCCGGCAGGTGTTGCAGCCGCACGAGGCGCCAGGATTGCAGCTCCTTCAGCCCCATCGAGACGTTCGAGCGGGAGAAGCCGAGGGTTTCGGCGATCTCGTCGGCCGGCAGCGGACGGTCGGACACGTAGAGCAGCGCGTAGATCTGCCCGACCGTGCGGTTGATGCCCCAATGGCTGCCCATCTCGCCGAAATGCAGCACGAAGGCCTCGATGATGGGGGAGAGCGGCACTGTCTGAACTTTCAGTAATTTCTGAAATCCAAGTAGCCAGTGACGCGGCCATGTCAACCCATGGGGCGGGGTTCACGACAGGACGTGATCGACCGGCAACAGCGGCGGCGGCAGCTCGTCGGCGCCGAGGGCTTCGAGCACCGCGATCTCGATCGTTCGTGCGAAAGCATTGAGCGGCAAGGCATTTTGGGAGATGGCGAAAGGCTCCTCCAGCTCGTCGCCCAGCGCATCGAGGCCGAAAAACGCATAGCCGAGGATCACCGTGACGATGGGTGTGGCGAGGCCGAGCGTCTGCACGAAGCCGAAGGGGAGGAAGATGCAGAACAGCCATGCGGTGCGGTGCAGCAGCAGGGAGTAGGTGAAGGGGGTGGGCGTGGTGCGCAGGCGCTCGCAGGCGGCCTGGATGCCGGTCATCGCGGCGATGCGCTCGGCGAGGATGCGGTAGAGCATGTCGCTCAGCCTGCCGGCGGCGACGAGGCCGGCCAGTTCGGCGGAGAGCAGGCGCAGCGCCGCGTCCGGCCGGTTGCGCTGGCCGGCGAGCCAGGCGCGCTCGGCGGGGGCGAGCCAGTCCTGCCAGTCCGCCCCCGCCACGCCGCGCAGATGATCGCGCAGCAGGTGGGCGAAGGCGGCGATGCGGCCGCCGAGGCGCTGAGTGAGTGCGGCGTCATCGGGCAGGAGCGCGGTGATCTCGCGGATCAGGGCGCGGGATTCGGCGATCAGCGTTCCCCATTGCCGCCGCCCTTCCCACCAGCGGTCGTAACAGGCGCTGTTGCGGAAGCCGAGAAAGATCGACAGGCCAAGGCCGAGCAGGGTGAAGGGCACGGTGGCCAGCGGCCAGTCCGGCAGCGGGTGGATTGCATGGGCGATGGTGACGGCGAGGGCGAGCAGGAACAGCGCCAGCAGCCGCGGCGCGACGCGTTGCAGGATCGAGCCGCGCAGGGTGGTCAGCAGGGTCAGCGTGTTGGCGCGGTCGTGAACGATCATGCGGGCAATCCTCGGGCGGGGGAGACGGGACGGAACGGGTAGGCCGGGCGGGAGGGGTCAGCCGGCCTCGGCGTCCCAGTAGGGCGGGCGGCCGAATTTCATCTCGATGAAGTCGAGAAAGGCGCGCACCTTGGGGGAGATGCGGGCATGCGGCGGGTAGATGCCGTAGATGCCGCCGGGGCGGGTCGAGATCATCGAGAACCAGTCCGGCAGCAGCCGCACCAGCCGGCCGCGGGCGATGTCCTCGCCGACCAGCCAGACCGGCAGCAGGGCGATGCCGACGCCGGCGAGGGCGGCATCGAGCAGCGCCTCGGAATCATCGGAGCGGAGAATGCCGGCGATCGGCACTTCCTCCTCCGGCGCGCCGGCCTCGGCGCCGCGGCGGAAGAACCAGCGGTCGGTCGGTTGCAGCGTGTAGATCAGGGCGTTGTGGCGCAGCAGGTCGCGCGGCGCGGCGAGCGGCGGGGCGCCGGCGAGATAGGACGGGCTCGCGCAGACGACGCGGCGATGGCCGGCGAGCTTGCGGGCGATCAGCGTCGAATCGATCAGCGGGCCGATGCGGATGGCGAGGTCGGCGCCGCTGGCCAGCAGGTCCATCCGCACGTCGGTGAAGGAGAGTTCGAGCCTGAGGCCGGGATAGAGCTTGAGGAATTCCGGGATGAAGGGGACGACATGGCGGCGGCCGAAGGCGCCGGGCAGGTTGAGCCGCAGCAGGCCCTGCGGCCGCGCCTGCATCGCCGCGACGGAATCGCGCGCTTCGTCAAGATTGCGGAGGATGGCCTGCACCTGAGCGTAGAATTGCTCGCCCGGCTCGGTGAGGTGGAGGCGGCGGGTCGAGCGGTGGAACAGGGCGACGCCGAGATCGGCCTCGAGCCCGGCGACGGCGCGCGAGACGGTCGACACTTTCGCCCCCTGCGCCTCGGCCGCCTTCGAGAAACTGCCAAGCTCGACCGCGCGGCCGAACAGGCGCAAGGCTCCCAGGTAATCCACGTTCTGACCTCCGGCGGGGCGACGCCCTGCAGCAGACGCCGATCGGCCCTGATGTCGGCCATACACCGCCGCGCAGCAAGGGGGTCGTGCCCCCTGCCCCGTTCTGCACAGGTATTTTGTCGTCCAAGGGGTTGCAGGTTCGGACACACTGGCTCACGTGCGAGGCGCGACCGGCTTGCGGGCCGGCGCGGCCAGACCAGAGCACCGCCCGCGCGGATGGAAATATCCGAGCGGGTAACGATGCTTTAATGATCACCATCATAGAGAACCGCGGCCGGCCCCGACGGACCGGAAGGCGCTCTAGCGGAGATGCAGCCCATGACCACGCGACGTCGCATCGTGCCCGATCACAACCTGAAGGGCATCCGGCCCTACGGCGCGCCCGCCGGCGGCTGGGGCGCGCTGCGCGCCACCGCCAAGGCGATCCGCACCCAGATGGATGCCGGCGACGCCGCCCGCCTGCTGCTGCGCACCAACAAGCCCACCGGGTTCGACTGCCCCGGCTGCGCCTGGCCGGACAAGGAACACACCTCGACCTTCCAGTTCTGCGAGAACGGCGCCAAGGCGGTGACCTGGGAAGCGACGCGCAAGCGCGTCGGCCCCGATTTCTTCGCCGCCCACACGGTGAGCGAGCTGCTCGGCTGGTCCGACCACGCGCTGGAGGATGCCGGGCGGCTGACCCATCCGCTGGCCTATGACCACGCGAGCGACACCTATCGCGAGATCGGCTGGGACGACGCCTTCGCCCGCATCGGCGAGGTGCTGCGCGCCCTGCCCGACCCCAACATGGTGGAGTTCTACACCTCCGGCCGCGCCTCGAACGAGGCGGCGTTCCTCTACCAGCTGTTCGCCCGCGAATACGGCACCAACAATTTCCCCGACTGCTCGAACATGTGCCACGAGGCGACCAGCGTCGGGCTGCCGCAGTCGATCGGGTTCGGCAAGGGCACCGTCTCGCTCGACGATTTCGACCATTGCGACCTGATCATCGCGATGGGCCACAATCCCGGCACCAACCATCCGCGCATGATGGGCACGCTGCACGAGGTGGCGCGCCGCGGGGTGCCGATCATCGTGTTCAACCCGATGCGCGAGCGGGCGCTGGAACGCTTCGCCGATCCGCAGAACGCGGTGGAGATGGCGACGATGGGGGCGACGCCGATCGCCTCGACCTATCTCAAGGTGCGGGTCGGCGGCGATGCCGCGGCACTCTCGGGCATCATGAAGGCGCTGCTCGAACTCGATGCCGAGGCGGGGCCGGACGCCGGGATCCTGGATCGGGAGTTCATCGCGGCACACACCAACGGGTTCGACGATCTCGCCGCCGACCTGCGCGCGACGCCGTGGGAGCGGATCGAGGCGGCGAGCGGGCTGTCGCGCGCCGATCTCGCCACCGTGGCGGGGCATTACGCGCGGGCGAAATCGACCATCGTCACCTATGGCATGGGCATCACCCAGCATTCGACCGGCACGCAGAATGTGCGCCAGATCGCCAACCTGCTGCTGCTGCGCGGGAATTTCGGCCGCGAGGGAGCGGGGATCTGCCCGCTGCGCGGCCATTCCAACGTGCAGGGCGACCGCACCGTGGGGATCACCGAAAAGCCGGGCGAGGCGATGCTGGAGCGGATCGCGCAGCGGTTCGGCTTCGCGCCGCCGCGCGCCCACGGGCATGACGCGGTCGCGGCGATGGAGGCGATGCTGCGCGGCGAGTCCCGCGCGCTGCTGGCACTCGGCGGCAATCTCGCCATCGCCATGCCGGATACCGAGGCCTGCGCCGCGGCGATGCGCAAGCTGGATCTCGCCGTGCATGTCGCCACCAAGCTGAACCGCTCGCATCTGCTGATCGGCCGCGAATCGATCATCCTGCCCTGCCTCGGCCGCACCGAGGAGGATATCCAGCAGAGCGGACCGCAGGTCATCACCGTCGAGGATTCGATGTCGATGGTGCATGCCTCGGCCGGCAAGCTCGCGCCGGCCTCGCAGCTGCTGCGCTCGGAGCCAGCGATCGTCGCCGGGATGGCGATGGCCACCCTGCCCCGCAGCACCGTGCCCTGGGGCGAGATGGTGGCCGATTACAGCCTGATCCGCGACGCGATCGAGGCGGTATTCCCCGATTTCGCCGATTTCAACGCGCGCGTCGCCGTGCCGGGCGGCTTCCGCCTGCCGATCCCGCCGGCCGAGCGCGAGTGGCGCACCGCCTCGGGCCGCGCCGAGTTCATGCCGCCGGGCGGCGCCGGCGCGGAGCAGGAGACCCTGCTGCTGACCACGATCCGCAGCCATGACCAGTACAACACCACGATCTACGGGATGGACGACCGCTATCGCGGCGTGTTCGGCCGGCGCGACGTCGTGTTCATGAACCGCGCCGACATGGAGCGGCTCGGCATCGAGCATGGCGGGCGCATCGACGTCGCCCATGCCGAGGACGGGGCGCATCGCCTCGCCGGGTTCACCGCCATCGAATACGACATCGCGGAAGGCTCGGTCGCGGCCTATTACCCGGAGGCCAACGTGCTGATGCCGTTGTCGCGGCACGACCGGCAGAGCGGCACGCCGACCTACAAATCGGTGCCGGTCACCGTGGCGCCGCTCGCCGCCGGGGCGTAGGGCAACATCCGATCAGATGGAAGCATCTGATCGGATAAAGATGCTCTGGTTATCAACAAGATAGAGCACGACATCCGATCCGGATGGATCGGAACGTGCTCTAGGGCAGCATCAGGCGACCTTGCGGCGGCGGCCGGGGGGTCGCGCCGCCGGCTTGGCCTGCGGATTGGGCAGCAGCGGGGCGAGGAAGCGGGCGGTGTGCGAGCGGTCGCTCCCCACCACATCCTCGGGCGTGCCGGCGGCGACGATCTCGCCGCCGCCATCGCCGCCCTCTGGGCCGAGATCGATGATCCAGTCGGCGGTCTTGATGACCTCCAGATTGTGCTCGATCACGATCACGGTGTTGCCGGCATCGACCAGCGCATGGAGAACCTCCAGCAATTTGCGGACATCCTCAAAGTGCAGTCCTGTTGTCGGCTCGTCAAGAATATAGAGCGTGCGGCCGGTGGCGCGGCGGGCGAGTTCCTTGGCGAGCTTGATGCGCTGCGCCTCGCCGCCCGAAAGGGTGGTCGCCGCCTGGCCGAGCTTGATGTAGCCGAGCCCGACCTTGCCGAGCAGTTCGAGCCGGTCGCGGATGCGCGGCTGGGCGGAGAAATAGCCCATCGCCTCGTCGACATTCATGTCGAGCACATCGGCGATCGACTTGTCGCGGAAGCGGATTTCCAGCGTTTCGCGGTTGTAACGTTTTCCCTTGCAGGTGTCGCAGGTGACGAACACGTCGGGCAGGAAGTGCATCTCGATTTTCAGCACACCGTCGCCCTGGCAGGCCTCGCAGCGCCCGCCCTTGACGTTGAAGGAGAAGCGGCCGGATTTGTAGCCGCGCGCGCGGCTTTCCGGCAGTTCGGCGAACCAGTCGCGGATCGGGGCGAAGAGATCGGTATAGGTCGCCGGGTTCGAGCGCGGGGTGCGGCCGATCGGCGACTGGTCGATCTCGATGATCTTGTCGAGCAGGTCGAGCCCGTCGAGCCGGTCGAACGGCGCGGGCACCTGGCCCGAGCCCATCAGCCGGCGGGAGACCGCCTTGTAGAGCGTGTCGATCACCAGAGTGGACTTGCCGCCGCCGGAGACGCCGGTGACGGCGGTGAACACGCCGAGGGGGAATTCGCCGGTGACGGTCTTGAGATTGTTGCCGCGGGCGCCGACGAGTTTCAGCATCCGCGCGGGATCGACCGGGCGGCGGCGGTCCGGCACCGCGATGGCGCGGCGGCCGGAGAGATAGTCGCCGGTGAGCGAGCGCGGATTGGCGGCGATGTCGGCCACCGTGCCCTCGGCGATCAGCTCGCCGCCATGCACGCCGGCGCGCGGGCCGATATCGATCACGTGATCGGCGCTGCGGATCGCATCCTCGTCATGCTCGACGACGAGGACCGTGTTGCCGAGATCGCGCAGCCGGCGCAGCGTTCCGAGTAACCGCTCGTTATCGCGCTGGTGCAGGCCGATCGAGGGTTCGTCGAGAACATAGAGAACGCCGGTCAGGCCGGAGCCGATCTGGCTGGCGAGGCGGATGCGCTGGCTTTCGCCGCCGGAGAGTGTCGCCGAGCTGCGGGCAAGGGAGAGATAGTCGAGCCCGACATCGACGAGGAATTGCAGCCGCTCGTTGATCTCGCGCAGGATGCGGCGGGCGATGTCCTGGCGCTGCGGGGTCAGCGTGTCGAGCACGGTGGCGAACCAGTCGCGCGCCTCGCGGATCGAGAGATCCGAGGCCTCGGCGATGTTTTTCGCGGCGATGCGGACGGCCAGCGCCTCGTCGCGCAGGCGCGCACCCTGGCAGCGCCGGCAGGGCTGCTCGGCCTGGTAGCGCGCCAGCTCCTCGCGCACCCAGACACTGTCGGTCTCGCGCATGCGGCGTTCGAGATTGCGCACCACCCCCTCGAACGGGCGGGTGACGGTGTAGGCGCGCACGCCATCCTTGTAGGAGAAGGCGATCTCGGTGGTGCCGGCGCCGAACAGGATCGCCTCGCGCACCGTCGCGGGCAGGTCTTCCCAGGGCGTGGTCAGCTTCACCTTGAAATGCTTCGCGAGGCTGGCCAGCGTCTGTTCGTAATAGGGCGATTGCGCGTTGGCCCAGGGGGCGATGGCCTGCTCGGCGAGCGGGCGGCGCTCGTCGGGGACGATCAGCGCGGGGTCGAACACGGTTTCGGTGCCGAGACCGGCGCATTCGGGGCAGGCGCCGTGCGGCGAGTTGAAGCTGAACAGGCGCGGCTCGATCTCCTCGATCGTGAAGCCGGAGACCGGGCAGGCGAAGCGGGCGGAAAACACCGTGCGCTCGCCGCTGTCGGCGTTCTCGGCATAGGCGATGCCATCCGAGAGGGCGAGCGCGGTCTCGAAGGAATCGGCGAGGCGCTGTTCCGCGCCCTCGCGCACGACGATGCGGTCCACCACCGCCTCGATCTCGTGCTTGATCTTCTTGTTGAGCGCCGGCACCTCGGCGATTTCGTAGAGCTTGCCGTCGACCTTCACGCGGGTGAAGCCGCGGCGCTGCAATTCGGCGAGTTCCTTGCGGTATTCGCCCTTGCGGTCGCGCACCACCGGGGCGAGCAGCAGCAGCCGGGTGCCGGAAGGCATCGCCATCACCCGGTCGACCATCTGGCTCACCGTCTGCGCCTCGATCGGCAGGCCGGTGGCCGGCGAATAGGGCACGCCGGCGCGGGCCCAGAGCAGGCGCATGTAGTCGTGGATTTCGGTGACGGTGCCGACGGTGGAGCGCGGGTTGCGCGAGGTGGTTTTCTGCTCGATCGAGATCGCCGGGGAGAGGCCCTCGATACTGTCGACATCCGGCTTGCCCATCAGTTCGAGGAACTGCCGCGCATAGGCGGACAGGCTCTCGACGTAGCGGCGCTGGCCCTCGGCATAGATCGTGTCGAAGGCGAGCGAGGATTTGCCGGAGCCGGACAGGCCGGTGATCACGGTCAGCTGGTCGCGCGGGATGCGGACGTCGATGTTTTTCAGATTGTGCTCGCGCGCGCCGCGCACGGTGATGTAGCCCGACCCTGCCATGAACCGCCTCTGAACCCCGATCTGTCTTAGAGCACGTTCCGATCCATCCGGATCGGATGTCGTACTCTATCCTATTGATAATTAGAGCATCTTTATCCGATCAGATGATTCCATCTGATCGGATGATGCTCTAGAGCACGTTCCGGTCAGACGACGCCATCTGATCGGATAGTGCTATTGCTGGATATGGCCCCGCCGGCGCGGGCTGGAAAGAGGGGATGGATCAGGAGGCCGACCCGCGCGCGGCGCGCTGGGCGAGGCCGAGCAGGGTCTGCCGGGCGATCAGCTCGGGCATCGCGCCGGTGCGCTTGCAATCGGCCTCGGCGCGCAGCACGCGCTCGATCGCGGCCATGATGGCGGGCTCGCGCCACCGTGCGGCGGCGGCCAGGGCGGCCGGCTGGCGCTTGAAAAAAACCGGCGGGCGGCGGGCGGCGATGGCGTCGCGCGGGCTGGCGCCGCGTCCGACCGCATCGGCCACGAGGCGCAGCGCCGCCAGCTCGGACAGCAGCACCCGCATCACCGCGACCGGCGCCGCCCCCTCTTCGAGGGCGAGGCCGATCGCATGGTCGGCGGCGGCGATGTTGCCGGCCAGCGCCGCATCGATCGCATCCTGCATCGAGGCGGACCCCTGATCGTCCAGCACCGCCTCGACCGCGGCGAGATCGACCGCGCCGCCCGGCCCGGCATAGAGGGCGAGCCGCTCGGCGGCGTCGCGCAGCGCGCCGGTTTCGCCGCCGAGCCGGCTGGCGGCGAGCGCCAGCGCCTCGCGGCCGATGCCCACCCCGGCGGCGCGCAGGGCCGCCTCCAGCGCCGGGCCGCGCGCCGCGCCCTCCGGCGGGTAGCAGGCGATGGCGGCGGCTTCGGTGTGTTTTTCGGCGAGCGCGCGCAGCTTCGAGCGAGCGGCGAGATCGGCCGCCATGCCGATCACCAGCGCATCCCCCCTGCCCTCCAGCATCGTCTCGACGACCGGAGCCTGACGATCCGCCGCATCGCGCAGCAGCACCACGCGGCGGCCGCCGCCGAAGGCCTGCGCCGCCGCCTCTTCCGGCAGGCGCTCGGCGGTGTCGGCATCGAGTTCGGTAAGGCGGAACGGATCGTCGAGCGCGCCGGCAACGCGCTTCGCAAGGCGCCGCGCCCGTTCGGCGACGAGCGAGGTGTCGGGCCCATAGACAAGGACGAAGCGCGCCGCACCGGGATCGGCGAGAAACCGCTCGACGTTGCGGGCGTCGATCTTCAAGCGGCTAGCCCCGGTCGGGGTGATTGCGGAAATAGGCGGCGAGTTGTGCGGTGATCTGCCGGGCGAGGCGCTGGGCGAAATGGTGGCGCAGCACGCCCTGGTCGAGGGTGGCGGCGAAGTTCTGGTTATCGATGATGTTGGCCGCGTCCATCGCCTCGGCGGTGCCGCGGGCGATCACCGTGGTGCGGTTGCCCTCCGCGGTCAGCTCCCATCTCGCCGAGGCGATGTAGCGGACGCGGGTATTCGAGCTGTCGGGCTGGAGGCCGAGGGGCTGGCCGGCCCAGCCGCCATAGCTGACCTTCAGGTGGTAACGGTAGAAGCCGGGCGCGCCGGCACGCTGGAGATCGGCCTCCAGCGCCTGGCGCAGCAGCTGGCCCTGGCGGTCCGGCAGGAGGCCGACATCGACCTCGTCGAGCTGGGCGCTGACCGCGGCCCCGGCGGGGCCGCCGCCATAGAGCGGGCGGAAGCCGCAGCCGGCGAGCGCCAGCGGCAGCGCCAGGGCGAGGACCAGGACTTCAGGGCCGGACGACAAAGTTCACGATCCGGTCGGGGACGTGGATGCGCTTGACGATATTCGCCCCCGCCAGCAGTTGCGCGATGCGCGGCTCGGCCAGCGCCGCCGCGATGGCGGTTTCGGCATCAGCGCCCGGCGGCAGCTCGATCGTGCCGCGCAGCTTGCCCATGATCTGCACCGCCAGCGTGATCGAATCGCGCTTGAGCAGCTCCGGGTCGGCGACCGGCCAGGGCTGGTCGACGACGAGGCCGGAGGCGGGATCGAGCAGCGCGTTCGCCTCTTCGGCGACATGCGGGATGATCGGGGCGGCGAGGCGGATCAGCACCGACATCGCCTCGCGCCGCGCCGCCGGCAGGCCGGGGGCGGTGCGGCCCTCGGACTCGGCGATGGCGTTGGCCAGCTCGTAGAGCCGGGCGATGGCGACGTTGAAGGCGAAGCCGTCGATCGCCTCGGTGACCGCGGCGATGGTGCGGTGGGTCGCCTGGCGCAGCTTGCGGGCCTCGCCCTCGGCGCGCTCCAGCGCCACCTCGTCCGCACGGTCGGCGGCGACGCTGCGGGCGAGGCGATGGAGGCGCTGGACATAGCGGAACGCGCCCTGGGCGCCGGCCTCGGTCCATTCCACGTCGCGCTCGGGCGGATTGTCCGACAGGACGAACCAGCGCGCGGTGTCGGCGCCGAAGCGGGCGATGACGGCCGAGGGATCGACCGTGTTGCGCTTCGATTTCGACATTTTCTCGATCGGGCCGACGATCACCTTGCGGCCATCGAGCGTCGTCGCGTGATCGGCGTGGCGGATCACCTCCTCGGGGTAGAGCCACTTGCCGTCTTCGGTGCGGTAGCTCTCATGCGTGAGCATGCCCTGGGTGAACAGGCCGGCGAAGGGCTCGGCGACGCCGACCTCGCCGAGCCGGTGCATCGCCCGGGTGAAGAAGCGGGCGTAGAGCAGGTGCAGGATCGCGTGCTCGATGCCGCCGATATAGTGATCGACCGGCATCCAGTGCGAGGTCGCCGCCGGGTCCGCCGGCACCGCGGCGCGGGGGGCGCAGAAGCGGGCGAAATACCACGAGGAGTCGACGAACGTGTCGAACGTGTCGGTCTCGCGGTGGGCGGCGGCGCCGCATTGCGGGCAGGCGACGTGTTTCCAGCTCGGGTGATGGTCGAGCGCGTTGCCCGGCCGGTCGAACGGGAGGTCTTCCGGCAGGCGCACCGGCAGATCCTTCTCCGGCACGGGAACGGTGCCGCAGACCTCGCAATGGATCACCGGGATCGGGCAGCCCCAGGCGCGCTGGCGGGAGACGCCCCAGTCGCGCAGGCGCCAGTTGACCACGCCCTTGCCGGCGCCGCGCGCCTCAAGCTCGGCGATGGCGCGGGATTTCGCCGCCGCGACGGCGAGACCATCGAGGAAGCCGGAATTGACGATCAGGCCATCGCCGGTGAAGGCGACATCGCCCACCGCGAGGCCGGGATCGTCCTTGGGCGCGACGACGACGGTGACGTCGAGCCCGTATTTGCGGGCGAAATCGAGGTCGCGCTGGTCATGCGCCGGGCAGCCGAAAATCGCACCCGTGCCGTAGTCCATCAGCACGAAATTGGCGATCCAGACCGGGTGGGTGCGCGACGGGTCGAAGGGGTGGACGACGCGCAGCCCGGTGTCGAAGCCGCGCTTCTCGGCCGCCTCGATCGCGGCCTCGGAGGTGCCGGCACTCTGGCAGGCGGCGATGAAGGCGGCGGCCTGCTGATTGGTCGCGGCGATGGCGGCGGCGAGCGGATGGTCCGGCGCGAGTGCGACGAAGCTCATGCCGAACAGCGTGTCCGGCCGGGTGGAGTAGACCGGCACGCTGTCGATCCCGGCGCAGGGTTCCGTCAGGCGGATCGAGAATTCGGCGCCTTCGGACCGGCCGATCCAGTTGCGCTGCATGGTGCGCACGCGCTCAGGCCAGTTCTCCAGCGTGTCGAGCCCGGCGAGCAGGTCGTCGGCGAAATCGGTAATGCGGAAGAACCACTGGCGGAGCTTGCGCTTTTCCACCAGCGCGCCGGATTTCCAGCCCCGCCCGTCGATCACCTGTTCATTGGCCAGCACGGTCATGTCGACCGGGTCCCAGTTCACCGCCGATTCGCGGCGATAGGCGAGGCCGGCGCGAAAGAGATCGAGGAAGAGCTTCTGCTGGTGGCCGTAATATTCGGGATCGCAGGTGGCGAATTCGCGCGACCAGTCGACCGAGAGGCCGACGCGCTTGAGGTCGGTCTTCATCGCCGCGATGTTGTCGCGGGTCCATTTCGCGGGATCGACATTGCGCTCGCGCGCCGCGTTCTCGGCCGGCAGGCCGAACGCGTCCCAGCCCATCGGGTGGAGAACGTCATAGCCCTGGGCGCGGCGGGCGCGGGCGATCACGTCGCCGATCGCGTAATTGCGGACATGGCCCATGTGGATCTTGCCCGAGGGGTAGGGGAACATCTCGAGCACGTAGCATTTGCGCCGGCCGCCGGCGGGGATGTCGGCGGTGGCGAAGCAGGCCCGCGCGTCCCATTCGGCCTGCCAGCGTGCCTCGGCGGCGGAAAAATCATAGGCGCCGGAATCGTGCGTGGTCTGGTCCATGGATCAGCCGTTCAGCTGTCCCGCGGCCTTGAGCTGGGCGGCGCGGGCGAGGATGCGGTCCTCGATGCCGCTGGCGACCGCGGGATCAACCGGCTGGTCGACCCAGGCGCCGCCGCTGCGGCCCTGCTCGAACACCGAGACCCGGAGGTTGTTGGCGGCGAGCGTGGTGCCGAGCACATAGGCGGTGACCTTGAAGCGATGGTCGGTCGTGCCGGGCGGGGAATACCAGTCGGAGATGATGACGCCGGCGAAGGGATCGGCCGAGGCGAGCGGCATGAAGCTCAGCGTGTCGAGCGAGGCGCGCCAGAGATAGGCGTTGACGGCGACGCCGGTCTGCCCGGCCTGGCTCTTGCCGCCGAGGCTGAACAGCGAGCCGATGCCGCCGCCATTGCCGCTCGATGCCATTGCCTGGGGCACCCGGTAGGACTGCATGCTCGGCAGGTTCGGCTGCTGCGCGTTGCTGCACGCCACGAGCGCGAGGGCGGAGGCGAGCGCCGCGAGCTTCAGGGCGGTCCGCGGGAAATGGTTCGGGCAGGTCATGTCTGGAAAGCGCACATTCGTCTCCGCAGTTCGGACCGGAGGATCCGGCCGGCAACGATGGTCTTTAACCCTGCGACGCGACCGCGCCAAGGGCCGCGCGGCCGCGAAGGCCGCCAAACGTGCGGCCGTGAAGGCCGCCAAACGGGTGCGGCCGCGAAGGCCGCCAAACGGGTGCGGCCGTGAGGGCCGGCAAACAGGTGCAGCCGTGAAGGCCGCCAAAAGAAAAGGGCGGCGGATCGCTCCGCCGCCCCATCTGAACACCTTGCGGGTCAGATTACCACTTCAGAGCGGCGCCGAGGCTGATCGCCTGGGACTGCACGTTGTTCTTCAGGTTCGTCGCGCTGTTCGACGCGAAGCTGTAGTTCGCCTGGTGACGGTGACCATAGAGGTAGGTCGCATACAGGCCGAGGTTCTTGCTGAGGGCGTAGTTGGCGCCAACCGCAACACCATAGTCGGTCTCGGTGCGGCCGATGCCGGAGCCGAGCGTGTAAGCGCCAGCCGACTGGTTGTTGAAGTAGTAGGCACCGACCGTGTAGGGGCCCATGTCGTAGATGCCGGTCACTTCATAGAAGGTCAGGTCGCGCTGGCCGGGCATCAGGAAGTGCAGGCCGCTGTTGACCTGGCCAGCCTTCGCATTCACGCCGAGGGTGAAGCCGGCATACTTGACCTGGCCGGACAGCTCGTTGATGCCCATCGACTTGTACACGTTGGCGCCGGTGCTGTTGCCGATCGGCGCGGCGTGCAGGTAGTCATAGGCCAGCGTCACGCCAACGCCGTTGAACTCGCCGGAATATTCGATGCCGCCGGTGACGGTGTTCTTGCGACGGGCATTGCCCGCACCGCCCGGAGCGCTCGCCAGCGTGGCGCAGGTGGTGCTGCCAATGGCGCAAGCCTCGCCCTGCTTGAAGCCGTTCGAGTTCGGCTCATAGTCGAAGCCGGCCTGGAAGCCCGCGATCTTCGGCGAGATGTAGACGATCTTGTTGGTGGTGTAGAGCGCGCCGGTCGAGGTGAAGAGGCCCGAGGGAGCGTCCGGCGAGGGGACAGCGGCGCCGACGCCACCATCGGAGTTCCACAGGTTGCCGTCACCGAAATTGTAGTATTCGCCGGTGGAGAGCAGCCACCAGATGCCATCGGTCTGGCCGAAGCGGACGAAACCGGTCTGCGGCGTGCCAATATAGGCGAAGGCGCGGCGGATCGCGACGCCGGTCAGGCTGCCGCTGGCGCTATTCTCGGCAATGCCGACGCCGGCGCTGCTGTAGGCCGTGCGCAGCTCGATATGCGCACCGTACTGCACGCCATTCTCGGTGGTGCCGTCGAAGCCCGGATACAGGCGGATGAAGCCGGACATGCCGATCGGGTTCAGCTTGGTGCCGCCCTGGACGCTGTCGCCGGACGCGCCGATCATGTTGATCTGGTCGTTGATCAGGCCGTTGAGGTAGACATGGATCGAGCCCGGGGCCGGAGCCTTGGCAGCCTGGGCGTGGGCGGCGCCGGACGCCGCGACCATCAAGCCGAGCGACGCGGCAGACGCCAGAAGATACTTGCGCATTCAAACCTCCATTGTGCCGGCCGAACCGGCGTGAATCCTGCGCTGCCTGCGCCGTATCGGAAAGGCGACCAATCGCGGCCGGGCAGCGGACAAGCGGATAAAAGGCATTTCAGTCTCAGGAAGCAACATGCGTGGGACGGCTTGCGGGCTATTTAGATGCGCTGTTGTATCAAGGACACAGTGTATGGCGCTGAATGGCCAGCGCTCCGATTGCGGCGGCGCCGGCGCAGGATCGGCCGAGCGCGCGCAGCCGGCGCCCCCGCACGCCGCCCAGCGCGATGACCGGCAGCCCTGCCCCGCGCGCGAGCGCCGCCCAGCGCACCGGCCCCAGGGCGGGCGCGCCGGGATGGCTCACGGTCGGGAAGGCGGGCGAGAGAAACACGAGGTCCGCGCCGGCGCGGCGGGCGCGGACGAGTTCCGCCCGGCCATGCGCGGAGGCGGTGATCCAGCCACGGGTGAGGTGGGCGCAGCCGAGATGGGCGCCGCGACGCAGATGCAGCCCGGCATGCAGCGCCGCGGCGAGGTGCGGCGCGCCGGCGACCACCAGCGCGATCCGCCGCGCGCGGCACAGCCGGGCGATGGCGGCGGCACGCGCCACCGAGACCTCGTCGCGCAGCACCACGCCGGACAGGCCGGGCGGCAGCACCGCGATCGCCGCCAGCGGATCGGGCAGCCGAGCGGGATCGGTGAACAGCCACAGCGTCGGGTGGCTTGTGCGGCGGCGGCGCTTGACCGCCCGCGCCGCCGCGATCAGTTGTTCATCCATGAGCGAATTCAGCCCCGACACGATCAGGCCCGCCCTCGATGCCATCCGCGCGCGGATCGCAACGGCCGCACAGGGACGCGCGGTCACGCTCATCGCGGTGTCGAAAACCAAGCCGGTCGCGGCGGTCGAGGCGGCGCTCGGCGCCGGGCAACTCGTGTTCGGCGAGAACCGGGTGCAGGAGGCGGCGGCGAAGTTCCCGCTGCTGCGCCCGGCGCATCCGGGCCTCGCGCTGCACCTGATCGGGCCGTTGCAGACCAACAAGGCGCGCGAGGCGGTGGACTTGTTCGACTGCATCGATTCGCTCGACCGGCCGAAACTCGCCGATGCGCTGGCGGCGGCCGCCGAGCGCGCCGGGCGGATGCCGCGGCTGCTGGTGCAGGTGAATGTCGGCGACGAACCGCAGAAGGCCGGGGTGAGTATGGCCGAGGCGGATGGTTTCATCCGCGCGATGCGCGCCCGGTTCGGCGAGCGCCTGCACGGGCTGATGGCGATTCCGCCGCTCGGCGACGACCCCGCGCCGCATTTCCGCACCCTCGTCGCCATGGCCGACACGCACGGGCTGGCGGTGCGCTCGATCGGCATGTCCGATGATTTCGAGACCGCGATCGCCTGCGGGGCGACCGAGGTGCGCGTCGGCTCGGCGCTGTTCGGCGCGCGCCACGCGCCTCAATAGCCCCGGGCGAAATCGACCAGCGTGGCCGGGAGGCGGCCGGCGGCGAGTGCGCGCAGCGACGCGAAGAAGCTGGCCAGCGTCGCCGCGTTGTAGCGGGCCGGATCGTCCGAGGAGATATGCGGCGTCATGATCAGGTTCGGCGTATCCCAGACCGGATCATCCGGCGGGACCGGCTCGGTGGCGAAAACGTCGAGCACCGCGCCGGCGATGGTCCCCGCGCGCAGCGCCGCACAGAGTGCCGGCTGATCCGCCAGCGCGCCGCGGCCCATGTTGATCACCCCGGCATGCGGCGGCAGCAGCGCCAGCCGCCGCGCATCGAGCAGGTTGCGCGTCGCCGCGGTGAGCGGACAGGCGAGGAGCAGGAAATCGGTGTTGGGCAGCATCAGGTCGAGATCGGCGATCGGGCGGGTCGCGTCGCAATCGGGGTGCGGGGCGGTGCCGTTGCGCACACCGGTGACATGGATGCCGAACTGCCGCGCCCGCCGCGCCGCGCCGCCGCCGAGACCGCCGACGCCGACGATGGTCGCGCGCCTGCCGGCCACCGTGCCGGAGGCGCGGCGCTGCCAGCGATGGGCGCGCTGGTCGGTCGCGAAGGCGGGCATGTGGGTCGCCAGCATCAGCATCGCCATGATCGCGAATTCGCCGGCGCGGTCGGCGTGCACGCCGCGATTGTTCAGCAGCATCACCCCGCTGGGGATCATGTCGAACGGGGCGAGCGGGTCGACGCCGGCGGAGGTGGACTGGATCAGCCGCAAGCGCGGCGCGAGCGTGAGATCGAGCCGGCGGATCGCGGCGGGGGTGGCGATCAGCGCCTCGATCCCGGGCGCCGCGGCGGCGAACTCGGCCGCGGTCTCGCCCACGGTCAGGGTGTGGCCGGCGCCGATCTCGCCGGCGAGGCCGGCGGCCTCGTGAAACTCGGGCGCCGTCAGCTTGAGATAGGGGCTGTCGGCGAATTCCTGGATGTGGATGTGCATGCTTACCCCGGCTGGTGAAATCCGAAATGCAGGACAAGGAAGATCAGCCCGCCGGCGAGGAAGCCGACCAGCGTGCCGTTGACGCGGATGAATTGCAGGTCCTTGCCGACGCGCAGTTCGAGCCGCTCGGTGATGGTCGCGGCATCCCAATTCCCGATCACGCGGCCGATGAAGCCGGCGATCTCGGCCTGCGCGCCGGGCAGCAGCCGGGTGACGACGAGGCCGGCGCCGGCGGAGATGCGCGCGCGCATGGTGGGATCGGCGGCGAGCAGCGTGCCGAAATTGGCGAGGGCGCCGGCGATGAGAAGCTGCGCGTGACCACCCGGCCGTGCGGCGTCCGCCGCGATCGCCGCGCGCAGCCGCGCCCACAGCTCGCCCCCCCAGGCGCGCACGCTCTCATGCCCGACCACGCCGCGCAGGGCGGCGCCGAGTTCGGCGGCGCGTTCCGGATCCTCGGTGAGGCGGACGATCTCGCGGCGCACCCATTCATCGAAGGCGGCGCGCAGCTCGGAGCCATCGGGGTCGATGCGTTCCAGCTCGGTGTTGAGCGCGGTGACGACGCGCGCGGCGATGTTCGCCCCCACCGCCCAGCCGACCAGCGCGCCGCCCTGCTCGCGGACGCGCTCGCGCACCGCCTGTTTCAGCTCGGCCTCGCGGCTTTGCAGCAGCAGGCGAAGCTGGCCGAGGGTGAAACTGAACACCTCCTGGTGCCGCCCGCTCTCGACCAGCGAGGCAAGCGCGCGGGCGACGAGGCGGCCGGCGGTCGGCCCGCCCGCCATGCGCGGCAGCAGCCGGCCGAGCACGCGCCGCGCGCGGCCGTCCTCGACCGAATCGAGCAGGCGCGGCAGCGCCCCGGCGATGGCTTCGGCGAGCGGCGCCGACATCGCCGGATCGGCGAGGAAGCGGCCGAGCAGCGCCGGGATGTCGAGACCGGCGAGAAACCGCGTCACATCGGCGCCGGTGAAGACGTGGTTGGCGACGAAGCGGCCGAGGGCGGCGCCGAGCCGCTCCTTCTGCGCCGGCAGGATGGCGGTGTGCGGGATCGGCAGGCCGAGCGGGTGGCGGAACAGCGCGGTGACGGCGAACCAGTCGGCCAGGCCGCCGATCAGCCCGGCCTTGGCGGCATCGCGCAGGAACAGGGCGGCGGGGTCGGGCGGCATTGCGTAGCCCACCGCCATCAGCGCCGCCATCAGCGCGAGCAGCCCGGTCGCGAAGGCCCGGTGCCGGAAGAGCGAGCGGCGGAGTGCGGCGTCGGGGTCGGATACGGTCATTGCGCTGATGTGGCCTGATCCGCAGCAAGGGGCAACCCGGCGGCGGGATCGGTCGCGCAAGGTCAGTCGCGCGCGGGTTCAGCTTTACGCGCCGTCGCGCGCGGGAGCCCTCAGCAGCGCGAGGCCGGCCACGGCGAAGCCGGCGCTGGCGAGGAAGGTCGCCGCCGGGCCGGCGACGCTCCAGGCGAGGCCGGCGACCAGGCTCGCGGCCAGCAGCGCGACGCCGCTGGCGAGGTGGAACACGCCGAAGGCGGTGCCGCGCGCGCCGGGCGGCGCGGCATCGGAGACCAGCGCCGAGAGCACGCCCTGGGTCAGCCCCATATGCAGGCCGAACAGGGCGATGCCGATCAGGCCGACGACGAGCGAGGGGGCGAAGCCGAGGCAGAGATCGGCCAGGATCAGCACGCCGAACCCGGCGGCGAGCACGCCCCGGCGGTCCAGCCGGTCGGCGAGGCGGCCGGCGGGATAGGCGGCGAGGCCGTAGACCACGTTCATCACCACCAGCACAGCCGGGGTGAGCGCCAGCGGCAGGCCGAGGCTGCGGGCGCGGAGCACCAGGAACGCCTCGCCGAAACGGGCGAGCGTCAGCACCGCGCCGGCCAGCACGACGCCGCGGAAGCGCGGGCCGAGCGATGCGAATTCGCTGGCGCGCAGCGGCAGGCGGACGGGCGGGCGATCGGGCTTTGGCGGCGGCTCGCGCACCGCGACCGCGAGCAGCGCCACGGCGGCGAGGCCGAAGGGCAGCGCCAGCCAGAAGACGAGGCGGATATTGTCGCCGCTCGCCGCCATCAGCACGATCGCGAGCAGCGGGCCGGCGAAGGCGCCCACCGTGTCGAGCGACTGGCGCAGGCCAAAGGCCGCCCCGCTCATGCCCGGCGGCGCGAGGTCGCCCACCAGCGCATCGCGCGGGGCGCCGCGCACGCCCTTGCCGATCCGGTCGAACACGCGGGCGCCGAGCACCCAGCCCGCCGCCGGGGCGATCGCGAAGACGGGTTTCGACAGCGCGCCCATCGCATAGCCGGCGATGGCCAGCGCCTTGCGCCGGCCGAGCCGGTCGCTCAGCCAGCCGGAGAACATCTTGACGATCGAGGCCGTCCCCTCGCCCAGCCCCTCGACCAGGCCGACCATCTCGGTGCCGGCGCCGAGGGTGACGACGAGGAAAACCGGCAGCAGCGCGTGGACCATCTCGGACGAGATATCCATCAGCAGGCTGACGCACCCGAGCGCCCAGATGGCGCGCGGCAGGCGCGGCCGCGCGAGGCCCGTTTCCACCGGCGCGCTCATGACGTCAACGCGAGCGTCGCGCCATCATGCCGCCCTTGCGAGCGTCGCCCAGCACAATCTGCCATCGTCGGTCCTCCTAGAGCATCTTTATCCGATCAGATGATTCCATCTGATCGGATAAAGATGCTCTAATTATCAACAAGATAGAGCACGACATCCGATCCGGATGGATCGGAACGTGCTCTGGTCCGCAGGTAGGACGATATGCGGCGCGATGCCAAGCCCGCCGGGATCAGATCGCGAGCATCACCCCGCGAGAGCGGCCGCCCCGGACCGGGCGCGCGGACGGGCCGGGAAGGCCAGCACCGGACGGCCGCTGGTGAAGGTGCCGACGCGCTCGATGATCGAGGCGGCGTCGATGCCGTTGGCGCGGTAGAGATCGGCGATCGTGCCGGTCTGGCCGAAGCGCTCGACGCCGAGCGGCAGCACCGGATGGCCGGCGACGCCGCCGAGCCAGGACAGGGTTGCGGGATGGCCGTCGATCACCGTGACGATGCGGCAGTCGCGCGGGAGCGGGGCGAGCAGGCGCTCGGCGAGCGAGGTTACCGCCTCGCCGCGGCAGCGCGCGCGCTGGGATGCGCTCCAGCCTTCATGCAGCCGGTCGGCCGAGGTGACGGCGAGCACGCCGATGTCGCGCCGGCTTTCCGCCAGCGCCCCGGCGGCGCGGATCGCCTCCGGCGCCACCACCCCCTGATAGGCGATGACGAGTTCGGCATTCGGCCCCGGCTCGCGCAGCCAGTAGGCGCCGTCGGTCGCACCCTGCCGCCAGGCGGTGCCGCGCCGGCCCGGCTGCTCGACCGGGTTGGTGGACAGGCGGAGATAGACCGAGCCGCCCGCCGCATCGGCAAGGCCAGTGCGTGGATCGATGCGCGGATCGGTATGCGGATCGGCGGCGTCGCGCTGGAGATGGTCGAACGCCCATTCCATGATCGCCGCCAGTTCATCGGCGAAGGCCGGCTCGAAGGCGGCGAGCCCGGGCTGGGTCATGCCGATCGCCGGCGTGCCGATCGACTGGTGCGCCCCACCCTCGGGCGCGAGGGTGACCCCGGAGGGCGTGCCGACCAGCAGGAAGCGGGCATCCTGGTAACAGGCGTAGTTCAGCGCATCGAGCCCGCGGGCGATGAAGGGATCGTAGACGGTGCCGATGGGGATCAGGCGGCGGCCGAACAGCGACCGGGCGAGGCCGGCGGCGGCGAGCAGCAGCATCAGGTTGGTCTCGGCGATGCCGAGTTCGAGATGCTGGCCCTCAGGGGCGAAATCCCAGCGGGCGGTCGAGGGGATTTTCTCGGCGCGGAAAAGATCGGCCATCGCCTCGCGGGCGAACAGGCGGCGGCGGTTGACCCAGGGGCCGAGCGAGGTGGTGCCGGTGACGTCGGGCGAGGTGGTGAGGATGCGCGCGGCGAGCGCGCTGTCGCCGCGGGCGAGATCGTCGAGGATACGGCCGAAGGCGGCCTGGGTGGAGATTTCCCGCTCGCCGGGGGAAGCGAGGGCGGGGACCGGCAGTTGCGCATCGTCGTGCCGGCGGCGGCCGGCGGCGAAGAAGGGCGCCGCATCGAGCCAGGCGCGGAAGCCCTCCACATCCGCGACCGCGGCGAAGCGCTCCCATTCCTCGCCCTGACCCACGCCCATGTGGCGCTGCCAGGCCTGCATCTGCTCGACCGTCATCACCCCGCCGTGATTGTCCTTGTGCCCGGCGATCGGCGTGCCCCAGCCCTTGATCGTGTAGGCGAGGAAGCAGGTCGGGCGGTCATGATCGATGGCGGCGAAAACATCCGCCATGGTCTGCACGCAGTTGCCGCCGAGATTTTCCATCAGCGCGGCCAGCTCGGCATCGCTGCGCCGGGCGATCAGCGCCGAGACCGCGCCCTGGTCGCCCAGCTCGTCGAGCAGGCGCTTGCGCCAGGCGGCGCCGCCCTGGAAGGTGAGTGCTGCGTAGCGCTGGTTGGGGCAGGAATCGATCCAGTTTCGCAGCGCCTCCCCGCCCGGCTCGGCGAAGGCCGCGCGCTGCAGCGCGCCGTATTTGATCCGCACCACATCCCAGCCGAACGCCTCGAAGATCTTCTCGATGCGCTGCCACAGCCCCTCGCGGGCGACGCCATCGAGCGACTGGCGGTTATAGTCGATCACCCACCAGACATCGCGCAGCCCGTTCTTCCAGCCTTCCTGGAGGCATTCGTGGATGTTGCCCTCGTCGATCTCGGCATCGCCCATCAGCGCGACCATGCGGCCGCGCCGCACATCCCGCCCCCATTGCTTCGCCGCGATATAGTCCTGCACCAGCGCGGCGAAGGAGGTGATGGCGACGCCGAGCCCGACCGAGCCGGTGGAAAAATCGACGTCGTCATCGTCCTTGGTGCGGCTCGGATAGCTCTGGGTGCCGCCGAAGCCGCGGAAAGTCTCCAGCCGCGCGCGCGTGGTATTGCCCATCAGGTATTGCATCGCGTGGAACACCGGGGCGGCGTGCGGCTTGACCGCGACGCGGTCTTGCGGGCGCAGCGCGGTGAAATAGAGCGCCGCCATGATGCTCACCATCGAGGCGGAGGAGGCCTGATGCCCGCCGATCTTGATGCCGTCCGCCTTCGGCCGGAGATGGTTGGCGTTGTGGATCATCCAGTGCGACAGCCAGAGCAGGCGCTGTTCGGCGGTTTTCAGATGCGGCGTCATTCGCGGTCTCCCGGCATGAGGGCGGTGCTCGGAGTCTAGGCAGGCGGGTGGAGCGAATCCTTGCGATTCACGCGACATTGGACAATATCGTGGCGATATTCTGCAAGGAGCCACACGATCATGGTGAAATCCGGCACGATCGATGATTTCGATAGGGATATCCTGTCCGCCCTTCGGAGCGATGCGCGTATCTCCATGCTCGATCTCGCCGAGCGGGTCGGGCTGAGTGCGACGCCGGTGGCCCGCCGCGTGCGCCGGCTGGAGCGGGAGGGCATCATCCGCGGCTATACCGTGATGATCGACGAGGCGGCGCTTGGCTTCGATGTCTCGGTGTTCGTGTCGGTCAAGCTCGACAAGCAGGTGGATGACGCGCTGGTGCGCTTCGAGGCGGCCATCGCCTCGTTTCCCGAAGTGGTCGATTGCTGGCTGATGACGGGCAACCGCGACTATCTGCTGCGGGTGGTGACGACGAGCCTCGCCGCGTTCGAGCAATTTCTGGTCGGGCAGTTGACGCGGGTGCGCGGTGTCGCCTCGATCGAGAGCTCGATCCCGCTGCGCCGGGTCAAGTCCGGGGTGTCGCGTTCAGCGTGAGGAGGGCAGCCTGAGGGGGGCAGCCTGAGGCGGGCAACCTGAGGCGGGCGGCGCGTCAGGTGCTGGCGAAGGAGGAGACGGGCGACGGATGCGGCAGCGCATCCGCCCGGGCGCACAGCCAGCCGGCGACATCTTCCTCGGGCATCGGCCGGCTGTACAGGTAACCCTGGAGCGAGCCGACGCCGAGATCGATCAGGTGGCTGTTCTGTTCCGCGGTCTCGACCCCCTCGGCCGTCACCTGCAAGCCGAGTGCCCGGGCGATGGAGAGAATCGCCTCGATCGTGGCGTAGCCGTTGCGGCCGGCATCGCGGACGAAGGACTGGTCGATCTTGATGACGTCGATCGGCAGATTGCCGAGGAAGGAGAGCGAGGAGAAGCCGGTGCCGAAATCGTCGAGCAGGATGCCGATCCCCTGGCGGCGCAGGCTGTCGAACAGTTGGGCGAAGCGTTCGGCGTCGTGCAGGAACATGGTTTCGGTGATCTCGATCTTCAGGCGCGCGGGCGGCAGGCCGGAGACCGCGAGCGCGTGCTCGACATCCTCGATGAGGTTGCCGACCAGCACGTGGCCGACCGAGATGTTGACGGTGACGGCGATCGAGGGATCGGGCCAGGCGGCGGCGGCGAGGCAGGCCTGTTCGAGCACCCAGCCGCCGATGCGCTGGATCTGCCCGCTCTGCTCGGCGATGGGGATGAAGGTGGCCGGGCTGATCGGGCCGCGGACCGGATGGGTCCAGCGGAGCAGCGCCTCGAACGCGGTGCAGGCACTGTTGCGCGCGGCGATGATCGGCTGGAAGACGAGGCGGAACTGGTCTTCGCGGATCGCATCCCGCAGCCCCTGCTCCAGGTCGTAGCGGTCCGCCATATCCTCGGCGAGGGCGGGGTCGAAGCGCTTCGCCCGGCTCTTGCCCTCGCGCTTGGCGGCGTACATCGCCACATCGGCGGCGCGGATGACGATGTCGGCGGAGCCGCCATTGTCCGGATAGAGCGCGACCCCGACCGACGCCTCGATCCGGCAGATATCGGTGCCGACGGTGATCGGCGGGCGGATCGCGTCGATCAGTTTTTCGGCGAGGCGCAGTGCCGTGTCGCCATCGCAATCGGGCAGGGCGACGAGGAATTCATCCCCGCCCCAGCGGGCGACATCGCCCATGCCGCCCACCGCGTCCGCCACCCGCGCGGCGGTGCGGCGGAGCACCTGATCGCCGATCTCGTGGCCGCGCAGGTCGTTGATCTGCTTGAAATTGTCGAGATCGACGAAGAGCAGCGCGACCCGCGCCGGGGATTGCGGGGCGCCCTCGATCATCGCGGCGAGCCGGCCGTTGAAGGTGGAGCGGTTGTAGAGCCCGGTCAGCGGATCGTTCGAGGCGAGACGGCGGAGCGCCTCGGCATAGCGTTCGCGCTCGGCCACCTCGTGAGCGAGTTCTGAGGTCCGCTCCGCCACTCTGCGCTCCAGCGTCGCGTTGGCATCGGCAAGGTCGAGCCTGACCCGTTCGAGGGTCTGCCGCTCCTGTTCCGACCGCAGGGTGAGCACCTGGTTCCAGCGGGTGAGACGCAGCCCGTTCAGCACGGTGCGCGAGGTGCGCCGGGCGAAGGAGAACGAGGCGAAGAAGGCGAAAATCCCGAAAATGGCGAATTTGCCGCCATCGTCCGGCCGCACGAACAGCACGAAGGCGACACCCGGGAGCATCACCGCGCTGCAATAGCCAATGATGAGCCGGAAGCTCGCGCTCAGCACCGTGACGCTGCCGCCGGCCATGGCGAAGAAGACCATGAAGGCATAGGCTTCGGAGAGCGGCGGCAGGCGCCAGAAGAACAGCCAGGAGAAACTGCCGAGCAGCAGGGCGAGGGTCATCGTGCCGATGCCGAAGCGGCGGATCATCCGCCGCCCGTCGAACGGCTGGTGGCGGAGCCGGGGAAACAGGATGAAAATGTCGACGAAGCGGCCCGCCGAGACCAGCAGGATGCCGGCGAACCATTCATAGAGGCCGATGGCGACGTCCGGCGTCCTGACCACGATGATCAGGATGGCCGAGACCGCGATGGTGACGAAGACGCTGCTGCTGCCCATCGAATAAAGCAGCGATGCACGGTCGCGCTCGATCAGCCGCTCAAGCTCGGGATCTGGCGGGGCGTCCGGGCTCGGGTGCGGGGCTGTCGTCCACATGGGGGTCCTAACGGGCAGAGGCAAAGGCGGCTGAAATGCAGTCCGACGGCGAAACGGGCATCGACCTCAAATGCGCCGGACGGGATTCTGTCCGGGTAATCACTATGCCGTGATTAGGCACGGACGGGTTAATGAAACATTATCGAAATGTCCGCGCCGCGGGAACCTACCTTGCGCACAGGGGATGGCCACCGCCTTGGGAGCCGGACCATCGCTCTGGCGCACGACATCCGATCGGGTTATTCCGTTTGACCGTAGGCGGCTCCAGTCGCGGCGGACGCGCCGGGCGCGCTTTGCCGGGGACGCCTCGGCAGCGATTTCGTCCATGCCGTCGGCCGCATGGGCGTCAGCATCGACAGTTCGTAGAGGTCGCTCGGCAGGGGGATGGGGTCTGACATGGGGCGACCATGTGCGGGGCGAAGCCGCTTCGTCGATGATCCTGGTCAAGCGGCGGCAGGGGATGCCCCGCCGCCGCCCGACCGGATGAGGGGCGCAAGCTTCCCCCTCAGGTCCCCGACCGAGGCGCCGCACCGCAGGCCGCATGCGCGGCCAGCAGGGTGACGACGCCACGGCAGGTCGCCGCGTGGCTGGCCATCGCGATGCCGGCCATGTTGATCGTCGATCGCGGCGAGAGATCGCGATTTTTCAGATAAGGCACGACCGAAACATTGCCCGCGGCGACGGCCGCTCTATTCCCGGCGAGTGCCGCGCTGCCACCGGCGCCGAGCGCCACGGCGCAGGAGGCTGGCAGCGAAGCCAACACGACAAGGGCCGACGTCACGCGACGATGTGTGCTGATAAACCTTTTCATCTTTTATCCCATTGAAAGCGTTGTCTGACGAAAAGATTTTTTCTTGGGAAGGATTTTCGCTGTTTATTGCTCTTGAAAGTGGATCCGGATTTTCGGCCGCAAATTCGTTTTTTCGGGGCCATCCTTCGCGAGACACTGCCGGGTGGCGGGGCCCGCGGATGGGGTTGGATGATGCGTTCATAGGGGCAGATGGTTAAGAGCTGGTTTCGAAACCGGACCGTTTTCAAGGCTCGATTTACTTGCTCCCGAGGTGTGATTAAGTCTGCCCGATGGACCAGCAGGGCGATTGGGCGCGCTGGCTGCGCGAGGCGCAGGCCGGGAATCGCCGGAGCTACGAGGCCGTGCTCAGGGCGGCGCTGCCATGGCTGCGTGGCATGGCCCGCCGCCGGTTTCCCTGGGCCGATGCGGCCGAGGCCGAGGATATCGTGCAGGACACGCTGCTGGCGTTGCACCGCAACCTGCATCTCTACGATCCGGCGCGGCCGGCGGCGCCGTTTCTCCTCGGCATCCTGAAACTGCGGGGGGCCGACCGGCGGCGCGCGCAGGCGCGGCATCATCTCCGCACGACGCCGCTGGACGATGTGCCTGTAACCTCGTCTTCACTTGCGACGAAAGAGACGCAGGAGGTCTCGATCGATGTCGGGCGCATATCATCCGCGGTCGGCGCGCTGCCGCCGCGCGAGCGGGAGATTCTGGAGATGCTGAAGCTGCGCGAGATGTCCCTTGCCGAGACATCCGCGGCTACCGGGATGAGCGTGGGCGCGCTGAAGGTGGCGACCTTCCGGGCCATCCGGCGCCTGCGGGCGAAACTCGGGGTGAACGATGAGGAGTGAGGAACTGATCGCATCGCTTGCGCAGGATCTGCGCGGCGTCAGGCCCCTGCCCTCGCCCGCGCGGCTTCTGGCGACCTGGCTCGGCGTCACCGTTCCGGTTCTCGCCGCGATCACGCTGATCATGGGGCCGCGCCCCGATCTCGCCGGGAAATGCGGCGAGGCGGGGTTCCTGATTTCGGAGGGGCTCGGCGTCGTCACCGCGCTGGTCTCGGCCTATGCCGCGTTCTGCGCCGGCCGCCCGGACCAGCCGGGGTGGAAACTCTGGCTGCCGATGCTGGCGATGCTGGCCTGGCTCGGCGAGTTCGGCCGGCAATGCGCGGTGCTGGGCGTGCAGGATGCCGGCGGCATGCTGCGCCTGACGCTCGACCCGATGTGCGTGCCGGGCATCGCCATTGCCGGCGTGATTCCGGCCGGCTTCATCGTGATGCTGCTGCGCCGCAGCGCGACCTTCCGGCGCGACCATGCCTGCCTGTGCGGCGCCCTCGCGGCGGCAGCGGCGGCGGAGGTGGCGCTGCGGCTGTTTCACGGCTCGGTCAATATCGTGACATTGCTGCTCTGGCAGATGGGCAGCGTGATTCTGTTCACCGCGCTCGGCTGGTTCGCCTCGAGCACGATCCTGAGCCATGCCGTGCGGGCGCCGCGCCGCCGGCAGGAAGCCGGCTGAAGCAGCGTCGCCCCCCCCCGGCATGCATCGGGATGTGTATCGGCATGCGCAGAGCGGCGCATGTTCAAAATTGCAGGCGAACACCGAAACGAATACGAAATGTTAATTAATTCGCTGTTATGGACAGCCCACGCGCCTTCCACCCCGACCGATTTCCTGAATACCGGTATCCCGAGAGGATGATGCAGATGCCATCGGCGGACGACCGCCTGCCTGAAACGTTTTCGACGGTGATGCGGGATCACGCGTTCATGCGGCTTCGGCGCGGATGAGCCTGCTGCATGCCGCCCGGCGGGTGATCCGGCTCAGCCTCGCGGATGGCATTCCCGCCAGCTCGCTGCGGGTTGCCATCGTCGTCGGCGTGATCCTCAACCTGATCAACCAGGGCGATGCGCTGCTCGGCCTCGCCCGGCCGCACTGGGTAAAGATGATCCTCACCTTCATCGTGCCCTACTGCGTCGCCACCTACGGCGCCGTCTCGTACCGGCTGCGCGAGAGCGAAGGCGCGCAATGATGTCCAACCGACGAACACACGGAGCGTCTCGATGACCGCCAAAAGACCCAGGGGCCTTGCCGCGTTGGCGATGCTGTCGCTCGCGCTGGCCGGAACCATGCTCGCCCTTCGGTCATCCCGCGCCGATCCCCTGCCCTTCGACCTGCCGGCCCCGCCGCCGCACATCACTGTCGGCATGCTGTACAACACCTACAGTTCGGCGAGTTCGTTCTATACGGCGGGCGGCACGAAGATCGGCCATACGCGGATCTCGACGGATGTGCCGGTGCTGCGTGTGGTCAAGGGATTTTCGGTTGGCGGGATGGCGGCGGCGGTGCAGGTGATCGCGCCCTATGTGGTGTTTTCCGGCGGGCAGGAGATCGGCGGGCGGCAGCTGACCCACAATTCCGGCTTTGTCGAGCCGCAACTCGGTGGCTACATCTATCCGGTCAACGATCCGTCCGCCGATCAATATCTGGTGCTGTCCTATCTGGTCAGCCCGCCGAGCGGATCGTTCAGCCCGGCGGCCACGCTGAATGCGAGCACGAATGACTGGGTGAACGAGATGACCGCTGGCTATGGCCATGTCCTGCTCGGGCAGGCGCATGACGGGCGGCGGCTGGATATCGAGCTGTGGGGGGTGGCGCGGTTCCAATCCGGCAACAGCGATTTCGGCACGCTCGCCACACCGTTCGGCACGGTGCGCGAGCGGCTGGACACGCAGCCCTCCGGGAAGCTGTTGGTCTATCTCCCCTATATCTTCCAGCCGCGGACGGACGGGTATGTCGGGCTCAGCCTGTCGCAGTCCTTCGGCGGCAAGCAGACGGTGGCGTTCAGCCCGTTCCCGACCGGGCGGGTGGATACCGGCAACCGGACGGATGCGACGACGGTGGGCGTGTTCGGGGGTTCCTTCCTTAGCCGGACGATCTTCGCCTACAGCGCGCTGACGACAGATGTGCGGGTGCGCGGCGGGGCGCGGAACGATGCCTCGTTCACCCTCGTGATCGGCCGGCTGTTCTGATCCCGGCCGCCGCGGCGGCGCCGCGCTCCTGAAAGGCAGAATTTCCGCTGTTTGCCTGTAACCATTGTGTCGGTCACCGCGAATACGGACCAGCGGCATCGATGGATGCCGCCCCATATCAAGACAGGAGTTTGCCATGCGCGGCACCGGGAACAACCGTGCAGACCGCCTCGGTGCCGTGAAGGCCTTCACGGCGCGCGGCGTTCTGGCGGCTGCACTCACTTTGCCCTTCGCCGCCCCGGCCGGTGCGGCAGCGCCGCAGCCGCCGGCGTTTTCATCGGGCACGCTGGCGGGCTGGGCGGTGAAGCATTTCGACGGCCGGCATGTCACGCAATACGGTATCGCCCGGTCGGGGGGCAGCCCGGTGTTGCAGGCGATCTGCCGGGATTCGGCCTCCGGCCTGATCTGGAAACACCGGATCGATCTCGACAAGACCCCGGTGATGAGCTGGCGCTGGAAGATCGCCCATGTCTATGCCGGGCTCGACCCGCATGCGAAATCGGGGGACGACTATCCCGCGCGCGTCTATGTTGTGGCCGGCAATCCGCTGTTGCCCTGGACGCTGCGCAGCCTCGTCTATGTCTGGGCGAACGGCCCGGTGACGGCGGCGAAGCAGGGCCCGCACGGCACGAAATTCTATCCGGATCCCTATACCTCGCAGGCCGAGATCGTCGCCCTCCGGCAGGGTCCGGACGGTGCCGGCGGCTGGGTCTCGGAGCAGCGCAACCTGAAGGCCGATCTCGCCCGCGCCTTTGGCGGCCATCGGCACATCATCGGCGCCGTCGCGGTCATGACCGATTGCGACGATTCCCACAGCCATGGCCGCGCCTGGTATGGCGATATCAGGCTGGAGGCCGGCGGATAGGACACGTTCCGATCCTTCCGGATCGGATGATGCGCTATCTTACCGAGAACCAGAGCATCTTTATCCGATCCTTCCGGATCGGATGATGCTCTGGGCCGACACAGGCTTGCCCGGCGCCGGGCGGCTGGCCTATCTCGGCGTCATGGTGAGGCCCCGACAGATGCGCGGTTCCGCCGCGCGGGCTTGGCGATGAACACGTCCGCCGGGGCGGGCGGCCTCGGCGTTGCGGCGCTGCGGCGCTATGTCCTGACCGTCGCTGCCGGCAACCTGGCCTGGGAGGTCTTGCAACTTCCGCTCTATCACATCTGGTATCATGCGGGTCTGTTGCGCCTTGCGTTCATCGCTCTCGCCGGGACAAGCGGCGATATCCCGATCGCGATCGTCTCGCTGGTTTGCGCCTTCAGCCTGTTCGGCAGGGAGCGCGCCGCGCCGCCGATCAGCCCCGCCGTCGCGTGGACGACGATCGCCATCGGCCTCGTCTACACGATCGGCAGCGAAATGGTGCATCTGCGGCTCGGCACCTGGCACTATGCGGCGCTGATGCCGCGCCTCCCGCTGCTCGGCGTCGGCCTCGGCCCGACGCTGCAATGGGTCGCCATCCCGCCGCTGGCGCTGCGCGCCGCCGGCGGGCGCTTCCTGCCCCGGCACCGGTCCGGCACCGGGTGAGCCCTGCGGACCCGGCGTCGGGTTTCGCAGGATTACGCGCGATCGTCCCAGCTCGGCGCGGGCAGGCTGCGGAAGCCGGGTTTGGCGAAGATATAGCCCTGCATGAGCGCGATGCCGAGATCGCCCAGCGCTGCGCATTCATCCCGCGTTTCAACACCCTCGGCCACGACCGTGATCCCCATCTCCCGGCACATCGCGGCGCAATGGCCGACGATGCTCCGCCGCCGCGCATCGGTGTCGATCCCGCGGATCAGCTCCATGTCCAGCTTCACGAGATCGGGACGGAACTTGGCGAGCAGGTTGAGGTTGGAATATCCGGACCCAAAATCGTCGATGGCGGTGCGAAAGCCCATCGCCGCGTATTCCGCCACGATATTGGCCAGATGATCGGGCGCTGCGAGCAGTTCGCCCTCGTTGATCTCGAAGATGAGCTTGCCGGTGGGAAACCGGCTGCGGGCGGCGGCCTGCAGCGTGGTGCGGATACAGGCGCGCGGCTCGTAGACCGCGTTGGGCAGGAAATTGATCGAGAGATCCCACGCCGTGTCGGCAAGGCCGAGTGACGCGGCGGTCTCGATCGCGGTGACGCGGCAGGCCTGGTCGAACGCATAGAGTTCCGCCTTGCCCACGCTGCGCAGGATGCTGGCCGCGGACTCCCCGGCGGGGCCGCGCACCAGGGCCTCGTAGGCGAAGACGGACCGCGCCGCGACATCGACGATCGGCTGGAACGCCATGGCAAGCGGCCTGTCGAACAGGCCCTGCCGGCAACCGGTGCAGGATTTCGTGCTTTCGGAACGCGTTTCAGTCACACTCATCTCGCCATCGCCATCATCGATACGTCTTCACGCCAAGCGTTCAGAAAGACAGAATTAAGGTTTCGCAGAATGCGACCAATTATTTAATGAAAAGCTAAAATGCTCTCGCATACAGGGCATGCAATCCTGCCCCATTTCGGTACTTCGCGCACGAAGCAACGGGCGCAGACCGCCGCCGACAGCGGCCGCCGGCCCGGAAGATAACGTATATTTGACTGTCCAGATCGAGGAACCGGTGACCATCATTTCCGACATCGCGAAAAGATGGTGGGTGCGACAGGGATTGAACCTGTGACCCCCGCCGTGTGAAGGCGATGCTCTCCCGCTGAGCTACGCACCCGGTCGGCAATTCTCTAGCGGCGTGGCGCGGCGAAGGCAAGAGGTCCCCCAAGAGAGGCCTAGACGAGGTAAGGCGAGGCGCCGCCCTGGAGCACTTTCCGATCCTTTCGGATCGGATTCAGTGCTCTATCATGTTGATAATTAGCCCCGCGCCGGCGGCGCGGTGGGGCGGATCGCGGCGAAGGCGATCCCGAGAAAGAAGGTCAGGCAGGCGACGCTGAAGCCGTTCAGCGTCGCGAGCGAGGCGGCTTGCGCCGCCGGATAGGTCGCGACCGGCGGCATCGGGGCAAGGCGCAGCGCGGCATAAGCCAGGAAAGGCAGACCGGCGAGGGCGAACATCGTCCGCCGTTCGGATTGGTGGAAGCCGAGTGTCGCCAGCATCACGCAGGGGATCAGGAACAGCGCCACCCCGGAGGAGAAGCCGAGCACATGGTTGCACCATGCGGTGTTCAGCGTCGCCACCGTGCAGAGCAGTGCGCGCGCGGCATAGCCGCTGCGCCGGGCGAGCAGCGGCACGGTGAGCCAGAACGGCAGCGAGGCCAGGGTCAGCAGCACGAACGGGCCGGCATTCCGCCCGAGCACGGCCCAGAGATAGAGCGGGTAGAACGGCGTGTTGCCCGCCAGCACGAGGGCGACGGTGTTGCAGGTCGCGGTCAGCCCGTCCTCATGCGCGACGAAGCCGGCAAGGGCGCGGGCGGCAGCGCGCATCAGGCCGGACGCAGCCGGTAGTGGCTGACCCCCCAGGATTCGCCGCCGGCGTGGCCGAAGAGCCCTTCGGTGGCGAGGAAGAACAGCCGCCAGCGCCGCTTCCACACCGCGGCCTCAGCGCCATAGACGCGGCTCAGAATCTCGTCGATCGGGCCGGCATTGCGGTCGTAATTCTCCAGCCAGAGGCGCGCGGTGCGGGCATAATGCGTGCCGTTCCAGCGCCAGTTGGCCTCCAGCGCGAACAGGTCGGAAAACTGGCCGATCAGCCCGTGGCTCGGCATGATGCCGCCGGTGAAGAAATGCCGGGCGATCCAGTCCGCCGGATCGTCGTGATCGAAGCGGTAGGGGCCGGTGCGGTGCGAGAACACGTGCAGGAACAGCGCGCCGCCGGGGGCGAGCCACTGGCGGACGCGCCCGAGCAGGCCCTGCCAGTTGGACATGTGCTCGAACATCTCGACCGAAACCACCCGGTCGAATGTCCGCTCCGGGGTGAATGCGTTCATGTCGGCGGTGACGACGCGCAGATTGGCCAGGCCAAGCCGCGCGACCTCCGCCTCGATATGCGCGCGCTGCGAGGCGGAGTTGGACACCGCGGTGATGGCGGCGGCGGGGTAGCGTTCCGCCATGAACAGGCTCAGCGAGCCCCAGCCGCAGCCGAGTTCGAGAATCGCCTGCCCGTCGGCGAGGCCGGCATGGTCGCAGGTCTGCTCCAGCGCCTCGATTTCCGCCATCTCCAGCGTGTCGGCCGGGGAGCGGAAGAAGCAGCTCGAATATTTCCGCCGTGGTCCGAGCACATGGCCGAAAAACGCCGCCGGCACCTCGTAGTGCTGGGCGTTCGCCGCATCGGTGTGCAGGGCGATCGGCAGGCGCGCCATGTCACGCGCGAAGGCGCGTTCGGCATCTTCCGTCATCGCCGCGAGCTTGCGGTCGGTCCGGCCGACCAGCCCGGCGATGCCGCGGCGGGTCAGCGCATCGGGGATCGGCAGGCGCTCGGCCATTTCGGCCATGGTGGCGGCGAGGTTCATCCATTCACTCCGAAGCTTGGGTCAGACCAGACCTGATACGGGGCCGGACGGCATACGGATGCACGCCGCTCAGCCCCGCCGGCGCGGCGGCCAGGGCACGATCGGGCTGACCCGCGCCTGATAGTCGCGATAGGCGTCGCCGCGCGAGGCCAGCATCTCGCGTTCGAGCGGCGGCACGCCGGAAATTTTCGCCAGCAGCCAGTACATGAACAGCGGCGCGGCGAGGCCCGCGAGGCCCGGCCACCACGGGCCGGCGAGCCCGATCAGCGGATAGGCGAGCCAGACCAGTATCTCGAAGAAATAGTTCGGATGGCGCGACCACGCCCACAGGCCACGGGCGCAGACCTTGCCGCGATTGGCCGGATCGGCGCGGAAGGCGTGCATCTGCCGGTCCGCCAGCCCCTCGCCGGCGACCGATCCGGCGAACACGGCAAGCCCGGCCAGCGTCAGGCCGGGAGCGAGCGGGTAAGGGTTGCTCGCCGCGAGCGTCACCGCCAGCGCCAGCAGCCAGGCGACCGCGGCCTGGATCATCAGCAGGAGGAACATCCGCCGTTCGAACCCCGCCCCCCATTCGGCGCGGAACCGGGCATAGCGCGCATCCTCGTGGCGGATGGCGGCGGTGCGGCGCAGGATGTAGCCGCCGAGCCGCCCGGCCCAGACCAGCACCAGCGCCGCCACCAGCAGCCGCCGCGCCGGCGGCGCCGTGCCGAGCGGCACCAGCGCGCCGACCGCGCCGGCAATGCCGGTGCCGAAGGTCCAGAACACGTCGACCCAGCCGGAATTGCGGGTCGCGCGCTGCGCCACCCAGGCGCCCGCCATCACCAGCATGAGAAAGAGCAGGAGCGTCAGCGCGAGTGCGGGATATGCCATGCGCAAGACATTCATCCGCCCCGCACTTCGTCAAGGGCCGGGCTGCGCGGCGGGCGCCGAAACGCTATATGACGCGGCAGACAGAAGGAGCCACGCCATGTCGCGCATCGACGAAAGCCGCAAATTCGTTCCCGTCGCCATCGCCGTGATGACCGTCTCGGACACGCGGACGGCGGAGACCGACAGTTCGGGCGACGCGCTGGCCGCGCGCGTGGTCGCCGCCGGCCACCGGCTCGCCGCGCGCACCATCCTGCGCGACGACGCCGACCTCATCGCCGCCCAGCTGCGCGCGTGGATCGCCGATCCGGCGATCGACGTGGTGATCACCTCGGGCGGCACCGGCATCACCGGGCGGGATGTGACACCGGAGGCCTTCTCCCGCGTGCTGGAGAAGGAAATCGAAGGCTTCGGCGAATTGTTCCGCATGCTGAGCTACCAGAAGATCGGCACCTCGACGATCCAGTCCCGCGCAATCGGCGGGGTGGCGGGCGGCACCTATCTCTTCGCCCTGCCCGGCTCGACCGGTGCGGTGAAGGATGGCTGGGACGACATTCTTGTCTTCCAGCTCGATTCCCGCCACCGCCCGTGCAACCTCGTCGAGCTGATGCCGCGGTTGCAGGAACATCTGACCGCCTGAACACCTGCCCCGCGCGCGCCCGCGCCCGCCGGTCAGATCGGCGGCGGGCCGGATTTCATCCGCTCCATCGCGAAGCGCGAGCTGACATTGCGCAGCGGCACGGCGGCGATCAGCCGGCGGTAGAACGCATCGTAGGACGGGATGTCCGGCGCCATGACGTGCAGCAGGTAGTCGACATCCCCGCTCATCCGCCAGGCGCCGACGATCTCGGGCATGGTCGCGACGACCTCGGCGAAGCGGGCGATCCAGCCATCCGAGTGATCCGCCGTCTCGATCGAGACGAAGACCGACACCGGATAGCCCAGCCGCTCGGGCGAGAGTGCGACCACCCGCCCCTGGATGACGCCGGCCTCCTCCATCCGCTTGATCCGCTTCCAGCACGGCGTTGCCGAAAGCCCGACCTCCTTCGCCATGATGGCGAGCGGCACGGTGGCATCGCGCGCGAGCAGGCGGAGAATCGCGCGGTCGATATTGTCGAGCGCGATGGCGGCGGAAGGCGCGGCGGCGCCGGCTGAAGCGGCCGCCGCCGGGCTGGTCCGGGCTTTGTCAGCCATTCCAAATTATCCTTCAGATTTAGACTCGTTTTTCGTATGCCCGGGGTAATTCAGAAAATCAAACTTATTTTCAGCTTAAAACGCCGAATTCAGAGAAACCTGTTTTCCTGCCCCGGCCGCGTTCCTATACTCTGGCGGTGCAGGAGATACCATGATCCCGATCGCGCTCGACCCTCGTCTGACCTCGCTCGGCGTTGCCGGCAACGGCCCGCTGGCGGTGCGCCGCTATCGCGCGTTGCAGGCGGCGGGGGCCGAGGGCGCGCTGCTGTTCTCCGACGATCCCGGCGCCGAGGCGGTCGAGGCGGCGGGGGCAAATCTGCGCCGCGCCCTGCCGGACGAGGCGGCGCTGGCGGCGCTGCACGTGCTCTGGATCGTCGATCTGCCGGCCGAGGTGGCGGAAGCGCTGGCGACGCGGGCGCGGGCGGCACGCGTGCTCGTCAATGTCGAGGACGTGCTGCCGTTCTGCGATTTCCACTCGGTCGCCGAAATCCGCCGCGGCGACCTGCTGCTCACGATTTCCACCGCCGGCGCCGCCCCCGGGCTTGCCGGCGTGCTGCGCCGCGATCTCGAAACCCGGTTCGGCCCGGAATGGGCCGATCGCGTCGCGCAGATCCGCGCGCTGCGCCGCACCTGGCAGCGTGAGGGCGTGAAAATGCCCGAGGCCGCGCGGCGGATCGCCACTCTCGTCGAGGAAGAAGGCTGGCTCGCATGATCCGACATCCCGCATTCGCCCCCGGCAGCGTCTGGCTGGCCGGCGCCGGCCCTGGCGACCCCGCGCTGCTGACGCTGGCGGCGCTGCACGCGATCGAGACCGCCGACGTGATCCTGCACGACGCGCTGGTGCCGGCCGAAATCCTCGCCCTCGCCCCGGCGGCGACGCGGCTGGTGCCGGCGGGCAAGCGGGCCGGCGGCATCCACACGCCGCAGCTCTCGATCAACGAGGACCTGATCGCCCTCGCCCGGCAGGAGCTGCGGGTGCTGCGCCTGAAAGGGGGCGATCCGTTCGTCTTTGGCCGCGGCGGCGAGGAGTGCCTCGCCCTCGCCGCGGCGAGCGTCCCCTTCCGCGTCATCCCCGGCATTTCCGCCGGCATCGGTGCCGCGAGTGCGGCGCATATGCCGATCACCCATCGCGGCGTCGCCCGCAGCGTGGTCTTCGCCACCGGCGAGGCGGGGCCGGCCGGCGGCGAGGTGGATTTCGCGGCACTCGGCCGCGCCGCCGATACGCTGGTGCTCTACATGGCACGGCAGAACATTGGCCGGATCGCCGCCGCCCTGATCGCCGGCGGCCGCAGCCCGACCGACCCGCTCGCCTTCCTGCTCGACGCGACGACGCCGCGCGAGCGCGTCGTCCACACCACGATCGCCGCCGCCGCCGCCATCGCCGCCACCCTGCCGCCGGCCGCCACACTGGTGATCGTCGGTCCCGTCGCCGGAATCGGTGCGATGATCGCGCCGCACCGCCCGGAAGCCGAACCCTCGATCCGCTCCGCACAAGGTTGACATCATGACCCGCATCGCCGCCCTGCCCCATTCCGCACCCTTCGCCCCCGAGGACATCGCCGTTCTCGACAAGGTGATCGGCCGCGCCTCCAGCACGCAGCGCGCCTGGCTCGCCGGCTTCCTCGCCGGGATCGACGCCGCGAAGGGCGACGCCGCCGCCCCGGCCGCACCGCCGGCGGCGAAGACCAAGCTCACCATCCTGTTCGCCACCGAATCCGGCAATTCCGAGGCCCTGGCCAACGCCGCGAAGAAGGACGCGCAGAAGCGCGGCTTCGCCCCCCGCGTGCTGGACATGGCGGATATCGCCCCCGCCGCGCTGGCCGAGGCGGAGAACCTGCTGGTCATCGCCTCGACCTGGGGCGAGGGCGAGGCGCCGCAGCGCGCCGCCCCGTTCATGCGCGCCCTGCTGGCCGAGGACGCGCCGGCGCTGGACGGCGTGACCTTCGCGGTGCTCGCCCTCGGCGATTCCTCCTACGCGCAATTCTGCGAGACCGGAAAGCAGATCGACGCGCGGCTTGAGGCGCTCGGCGCCCGCCGCATCGCCCCCCGGCTCGACTGCGATCTCGACTACGAGGCCCCGGCCGCGAATTTCATCGACAGCCTGTTCACCGCGCTCGCCCCGCTGGCCGATGCAGGCTCGGTCATCCATGTCGATTTCCACCGCGCCGAGGGGGTGGAGATCAGCAAGGCCAACCCGTTCGAGGCCGAGGTTGGGGCGCTGCACCCGATCACCTCGTCGCGCTCGGAGAGCGAGACGCTGCATCTCGAACTCGACCTCACCGGCTCCGGCCTGAGCTACGAGCCGGGCGACACGCTGGGCATCGCGCCCACCAACGCGCCCGCACTCGCCGATGCGATCCTCGGCGCGACCGGTCTTGCCGGCAAC
Organism: Acidiphilium sp. 20-67-58; assembly: GCF_002255515.1. Lineage (NCBI taxonomy): Bacteria > Pseudomonadati > Pseudomonadota > Alphaproteobacteria > Acetobacterales > Acidocellaceae > Acidiphilium > Acidiphilium sp. 20-67-58. The sequence continues at coordinate 43,743 of NZ_NCAS01000010.1, forward strand.
GCCGCGGCGCGCGAGGCGCTGATCCGCGAGCGCGACATCACCACCCTGACCCCGAAGCTGATCGCCGATTATGCAGCACTGACCGGCGAGGCGAAGCTCGCCGCCCTCGCCGCCGACGAGGCCGCGCGCCCTGGCTTCATCGCCGGGCGCCAGCCGGTCGACCTGTTCGAGGCGTTTCCGCACCGTCTCGATGCCGGCCAGCTCGCCTCCCTGCTGCGCAAGCTGCCGCCGCGCTACTACTCCATCGCCTCGTCGCAGAAGCTGGTGGGCGATGCGGCGCATCTCGCCATCGCCAAGGTCGCCTATGAAAGCGCCGGCCGGGCGCGGCTCGGCGTCGCCTCCGGCATGGTCGCCAAGCGGCTGCGCGAGGGCGACACGCTGCCGATCCACATCAAGGCGAACCCGCATTTCCGCCTGCCCGCGGATGCGGCCGCGCCGATCGTGATGATCGGCGCCGGCACCGGCATCGCCCCCTACCGCGCCTTCCTGCAGGAACGCGAGGCGACCGGGGCGTCCGGCCGGAACTGGCTGATCTTCGGCCATCGCCGCTTCACCCACGACTTCCTCTACCAGCTCGAAATCCAGGACTGGCTGAAGAGCGGCGTGCTCAACGAGATCGACCTCGCCTTCTCGCGCGACCAGCCCGAGAAGCGCTACGTGCAGCACGTGCTGTGGGAACGCCGCGCGGCGCTGCAGGCCCAGCTCGCCGAGGGGGCCACGCTCTATCTCTGCGGCGACGCCAAGGCGATGGCCCGCGATGTCGATGCAACACTCGCGCGCATCCTCGGCGGCGACGACGCGCAGAAGGGCCAGGCAGCAGTTGACGCGCTGATCGCCGCCGGCCGCTACAAGAAGGACGTCTACTGATGAGCGAACCCGTTTCCGACCGCGCGAGCGCGACGCTGGACATGCTGCGCGCCGCACTGCACGCCCATCACGGCAGGATCGCGCTGGTCTCCTCCTTCGGCACCGAATCGGCCGTGCTGCTCGACATGGTGGCGAGGATCGACCGCACCCTGCCGGTGATCTTCCTTGAAACCGGCAAGCTGTTTCCCGACACGATCGCCTATCGCAACGCGCTGATCGCCCGGCTGCGGCTGCACGATGTCCGCACCATCCGGCCGGACCCAGCACATCTCGCCGAGCTGGACCCGGATGGCGGGCTGTTCGGGCGTGACCCCGATCTCTGCTGCACCATCCGCAAGACCATGCCGCTGGATGCCGCCCTCACCGGGTTCGAGGCGTGGATTTCCGGCCGCAAGCGCACCCAGTCCGACCAGCGGGCGCGCATCCTGCCGATCGAGACCGGGCCGGACGGGCGGACCATCGTCAACCCGCTGCATGACTGGGAGCGCGCCGATATCGACGCCTATTTCGCCGCCCGCCGCCTGCCGCGCCACCCGCTGGAGACGGAGGGTTTCCCCTCGATCGGCTGTGCCACCTGCACCCGCCGCGTCCGCCCGGGCGAGCCGCCGCGCGCCGGCCGCTGGAGCGGCACCAGCAAGACCGAGTGCGGCATCTTCCTCGACCGCGCCGGCCAGGCCGCCTGACCCGACAACGCCAGGGCAATTTCCGATCCTTCCGGAGCGGATGCAGCGCCCTGTCATATCGATAAACTGAGCATCCCTGTCCGGTCAGATGGCTCCATCGGATCGGGTGATGCACCAACCGAAAGATTGCACCATGGCGGATCGTGACGTCATTCAGCTTTCCCGCAACGAGGACATCAAGGCGCGGAGCGACTTTCTCCGCGGCACGCTGGTCGAGGAACTCGGCCAGCAGGCGCTCGGCGGCCTGACCGAGGATGGCGGCCAGCTCGTCAAGTTCCACGGCATGTATGTCCAGGACGACCGCGACTTGCGCCCCGAACGGGCCAAGCGCAAGCTCGACCGCGCCTATTCCTTCATGGCGCGGCTGCGGATTCCCGCCGGCGTGCTGACGCCGCGCCAGTATATCGCGCTCGACCGCATCGCCGATGAGCGGGCCAACGGCACCATCCGCGTGACCACCCGCCAGACCGTGCAGTTCCACGGCATCATCAAGTCGAACGTGCGCGCCGCCCTGCAGGCGATCGACGCCGCCCTGCTCGACACGATCGCGGCCTGCGGCGATGTGAACCGCAACGTGATCTCCACCGCCAACCCCTATCTCTCCCGCGCCCATGCCGAGGCGGCGGAGGCGGCGCGGGTGCTCTCGGCGCATTTCCTGCCGCGCACCGGCGCCTGGCGCGAGGTGTTCATCGGCGATGAGCGGGTGCTCGGCGGCGAACCGGAGGCGGAGCCGATCTATGGCGCGACCTACCTGCCGCGCAAGTTCAAGATCGCCATCGCCGTGCCGCCCTCGAACGATGTCGACGTCTTCGCCCACGACCTCTCCTACATCGCCATCGTCGAGAACGGGGTGATCGCCGGATACAATGTCGTGGTCGGCGGCGGCATGGGGGCGACGCATGGCGAGCCTGAAACCTATCCGCGGGTGGGCGACGTGATCGGCTATTGCCCGGCGCATCTGCTGATCGACTCGGCCGAGGCGGTGCTGACCACCCAGCGCGATTTCGGCGACCGCACCAACCGCAAGCACGCCCGGCTGAAATACACGATCGACACCCACGGGGTCGACTGGTTCCGCGCCGAGGTCAACCGCCGGATGAGCACCCCGCTCGAACCCGCCCGCCCCTTCACCTTCGCCGGCAATCACGACCAGCTCGGCTGGACCACCGACGCCGAGGGCCACCACCACCTCACCCTGAACATCGTCAACGGCCGCATCGCCGACCGCGACGATGCGCGGCTGAAATCCGCCCTCGCCGCCATCGCCGCCCTGCCCGGCTTCATCGACACCGGCGCGATCGTGATGACCACCAACCAGAACATCATCATCGCCCGCGCGAACGATGCCGAGCGCGCCGCGATCGATACGATCCTCGCCGAACACCGGGTGAGCCAGGACGTGTCCCGCCTCGCCGAAGGGGCGATGGCCTGCGTCGCCCTGCCGACCTGCGGCCTCGCCCTGGCCGAGAGCGAGCGCTATCTGCCGACGCTGGTTGCGAAGATCGACGGGATTCTCGCCGGCCACGGGCTTGCGGAGCAGAAAATCACCATCCGCATGACCGGCTGCCCCAATGGCTGCGCCCGGCCCTATATCGCCGAGATCGGCCTGGTCGGCCGCAATCCCGGCAAATACAACCTGATGCTCGGCGGTGCCGCCGACGGCTCGCGGCTCAACACGGTCTATCGCGAGAATGCCGGCGAGGCGGAAATCCTCGCCGCCCTTGAGCCGGTGATCGCCGCCTATGCGAAGGACCGCCAGCCGGACGAGGGTTTCGGCGACTACACGCGGCGCGCCGGCATCGTCTGAGCTTGCATGAAAAAACCTGGCCGGAGATTTCTCTCCGGCCAGGTTGGCTTCAACCCTGGAGCACGTTCCGATCCTTTCGGATCGGATTTAGTGCTCTACCACATTGATAATTAGAGCATCTTTATCTGATCAGATGACTCAATCTGATCGGATGATGCTGTAGAGCACTTTCCGATCCTTTCGGATCGGATGTAGTGCTCTACCACATTGATAATTAGAGCATCTTTATCTGATCAGATGATGTTCTATGTCGCGCGGTGGACTTATTTTACCGCGCAGACGCCGAACTTGTCCGGCGTGCCGGCCGGATGGGTCGGGGTCGAGAGTTTCACCGTCCCGAAACTGCTGCCGGGATCGGTCGGAAACGCGGTCTTGCCGGCGGGGAAGCAGTTCGCCGCCAGCAGATAGGCCATCACATCCGCATATTCCGCCGGCTTCAGCGAGCCGGGATCGTTGAACGGCATGTTCTGCGTGACGATCGTGTTCAGGATCGAGGCGGAATAGCCGTTCTTGTTCGCGGTGGTCAGGAAGTCCTTGCCGGCGATCGCCGGTGCCGCGACGCCCTGCAGATTGGCGCCATGGCAGCTCGCGCAATGCGCGGCATATACCGCCTTGCCGGCGGTGGCCTGCGCCATGGTGTAGGACACGCCGCCATCGCTGCTGGTGGCGGAGACGCGGATCAGCCGGGCGACCGGCGCTTTCGCGACCGGGGCAGCGGCTGGCCGGATCATCGCCTGGGCAGCGGCGTGGTGGGTCGGCTTGGCGGCGCAGAGATGCTGCACCATCGCGGCGACGGGCGTGTAGAGCACGAGCATGGAACCTTCCTTCCTGACCATGGCGGCGCCGGCGGTGGCGATCGGGGCGCTGCCGAGTTTCACGGCCCGCCATACCAGCCAGCCCTGCGCCATGCCATAGCCCGGCGCGCGGGGCGCCGCACAGCCATTCTCGACCGGCGCGCCGGAAGGCACGCCAAGCCCGGTATTGGCCATCGCACCGAGCATGCCGCCGAAGACGTCATGCGCGCCGGGGCGGCCTTCGGCCATCGCCAGCGTCTGCAACGCCTGCGACACGTCGACCTCGTAGGCGCCGAGCCCGCGCGCCTTGGCCGCGTCCTGCAGGCTCGCGACCGAGGATTGCAGGTTGACCAGCACGCCATGCAGCATCGGCACGAAAGGCGGCGAGGCGCGGCGGTCGAGCAGGGTGTTGACCTCGCCGATCGCGCCAACCGGATCGCCGGGCAGGCCGGCGGCGGCATCGTAGGCCTCGTCCTTGGTGCCGACGAGCAGGTTGATCGCGCGATGGGCGGCCGCCTTGTAGCGGGCGGGGCCGTTGGTCGCGTCGTTCTCGACGGTCATGATCGTGCCGACCGCGAGACGGATATTGGCCAGCGTCGCCGCCGCCCGCGCCTGATCGGACGCGGGTGCGGCGGCATGGGCGCAAGGCGGAGCGAGGGCGGCAAATGCCGCCCCCGCGATGATCAGGCTACGCGCAAAACCAGTCGGTGACATTACTTCGCCAGCGCAAACATGGTCAGCATGGTGCCCTTGTTGGTCTTCGGCATGGTCGGCAGCATCTGGTTGCCAGCCTGGCCGGACGCAACCGCGACGTATTCCGTGTTGCCCTGGGTGAAGGCAACCGGCGGCGCGATGATCGGGGAGCCGGTATCATAGCTCCACAGCTTCTTGCCGGAGGTCGCGTCATAGGCGTTGAAGTCACCATCCTCGAGACCGGTGAAGACGACACCGGTCGAAGTCGAGAGGGCGCCGCCCGCCATCGGCAGCTTGGAATTGTCGCGCCACGCGAAGACGCCGGTATTCACGTCGATCGCGTTGAACTGCCCGGTGTTCGGCCCGACGAATTTCGGGAACGCGCCACCGAGGTAGAACTGCCCGGCGATGTAGACGACCTTCTTCGTCGACCGCCAGAAGCCGCACTCGTTCGAGCTCGGCAGGTAGATCATGTTGGTCTTGGGATCGTAGCTGCCGCCGTTGTATTCGACGCCGCCATTGGTGTTCGGGCAGGCCACGTTGCCCTTCAGGCTCGGCGGCAGGTTGAGGTGGTATTGCATGGCAATGGCGAGATGGCTCACCAGCTTGCCGGTCTGCGAGTTCAGCAGCCAGAAATTGCCCGCCTTGTCGCCATCGGCGACCAGCGGCATTTCCTGCCCGTTCACCTTGCCGGTGAACAGGATCGGCGGCATCACCGGATCCCAGTCATGGGTGTCATGCGGGATGAACTGGTGCGCCCAGACCATCTTCGGCTTCGCACCCGAGATGTTAATCGCGAGCAGGCTGTCCGAATAGAGGTTCGAGCCCTTGCGCGCCGGGCCGTTGAAGTCCGGCTGCGGGTTGCCGGCATTGGCATAGAGCATGCCGGTCTTCGGGTTCAGCGCCATCATCGTCCACACGGCACCACCGCCGCGCTTCCACGAATCACCGCTCCAGGTATTGTGGCCCTTCTGGCCCGGCCCGGGGATGGTCTCGTATTTCCACTCGACCTTGCCGGTGGTCGGGTTGATCGCCTGGATCACGCCGATTCCACCCCAGTCGCCGTTGGAGATGCCGAGCAGCAGCACGGTCTTGCCGGTCTTCGGGTTGGTGTAGGGCAGCGGCTGCATCGTGTAGAACGAGTTCGCCGTGTCGGAGACCTCGACCTTGTCGAACACCTTCTTGCCGGTCGTCGCGTCGAGCGCGATCAGGTGGCCATCGAGCGTCGCGAGATAGGCCTTGCCGTCGAGCAGGGTGACGCCGCGGTTGGCGGCGAAGGAGATGACATGGGGATTGTCGGAGAATTCCCACTTCAGCTTGCCGGTCTTCACATCGACGGCATAGACGTGGTCATGCGCCGAGGTGATGTAGGCGGTGCCGTTCCAGATCACCGGAGCCGCCTCGATCGGGCCGTTGTCGGAGACCTGGAAGGTCCAGACCGGCTTCAGCTTGGAAACGTTGTCCGGGGTGATCTCGCCGATATCGACGTAGCGGTTGTTGTCGTAGTTCTTCGCACCGAGAATCCAGGTCGAGTTGCTGGCCGCGGTGTTGGTGTAGTCCTTCGGCGTCGGCGTGGTGTTGGAAATGGCGCCCGCATGGGCAATCCCGGCAATGCCGGCGGCGAGAGCGGCGGCGGCAACGCCGCCGACGAGGCCGCGGCCTCCCTTGATCCAATTCGACTTCATCTTCGTTTCCCCTGTTGAAAATCAGGCTGCGTGCCGGGACGCGGTGACGCACCCGTGGCTGCGTGATAACGCTATCATAAGCGGCGAAACGATCAAGCTTTCGTGTCCACTTTGCGACAGGCTGTTCCCAAACGGAGCAACGCCGCCGCGCGAGGGCGGCTTTCCCCGCCGGGAAATGGCGATATAGTCGGCCCATGCCAGACCTGATCGACCAGCTTGCGGCCGCACTCGGGCCGGGCGGCGTGCTCCTCGCCGCCGACGAGATCGCCCCTTACGGCGCCGACTGGCGCGGCCTGTTCAGCAACACCCCGCGCGCCGTGCTGCGCCCGCGCGATGCGCAGGGCGTGGCCGCCGCCCTGCGGCTCTGCGCCGCCGCCGGCGTGCCGGTGGTGCCGCAGGGGGGCAACACGTCGATGGTCGCGGGCGCCGTGCCGGCCATGGCGGGGCGGGAGATGGTGCTCTCGCTCGCGCGGATGAACGCGGTGCGCGCCCTCGACCCCGCGGGGCTGACCATCGAGCTTGAGGCCGGCGTGCCGCTGCGCGCAGCCCAGGAGGCCGCCCGCGCCGCCGGCGCGCTGCTGCCGCTGTCCATCGGCTCGGAGGGCTCGGCGACGATCGGCGGGGTGATCTCCACCAATGCCGGCGGCAACAACACGCTGCGATTCGGCAATGCGCGCGACCTCGTGCTCGGCCTCGAAGTGGTGCTGGCGGACGGCACGGTGTGGAACGGGCTGCGCCGGCTGCGCAAGGACAATACCGGCTACGCGCTGCGCCAGCTCTTCGCCGGCGCCGAGGGCACGCTCGGCATCGTCACCGCCGCCGTGCTGCGCCTCGCCCGCGCGCCGCGCCAGTACCAGACCTGCTTCTGCGCGCTCGACAGCGTCGATGCCGTGCTCGACCTGTTCGCCCGCTTCCGCAACGAGGACGAGGCGGCGCTCTACGCCTTCGAATACATCTCCGGCGCCGCCATGGCGGTGAACGCGGCGCACATGCCCGATTTCCGCCTGCCGCTGGCCGCCCCCGCGCCGCACTACGTCCTGCTCGAACTCGCCACCACGCGGCGCGGCGACAGCCTGCGCGACACCGCGGAGGAGGTGCTGGCGGATGCGCTGCGGGATGGCGTGATCGGCGATGCCGCACTCGCCGAATCGGAGGCGCAGCGCGCCGCCTTCTGGGCGCTGCGCGAGCATCTCTCCGAATCGCAGCGCCGCGCCGGCGCCTCGGTGAAGAACGACGTCTCGGTGCCGGTCGCCGCCGTCCCCGCCCTGCTGGAGCGCGCCGCCGCCATGCTCGCCGCCCGCCACCAGGGCGCCCGCATGGTCGCTTTCGGGCATATCGGCGATGGCAACATCCATCTCAACGCGCTGCAACCCGAGGGGGCCGACCCCGCCGCCTTCATGGCCGGCGCCGAGGCGCTGATGGAGGATGTCAACGCCATCGTCATGGAACTCGACGGCAGCTTCTCCGCCGAGCACGGCATCGGCCTGGTCAAGACCGAGGCCTTCGCCCATTGGCGCGCCGCCCCCGAGCGCGAGATCATGCGCCGCATCCGCGCCGCACTCGACCCGGCGGCGACGCTCAATCCCGGCAAGCTGTTCTGACCTGAGGTCGCCCGCGCTCCCGCTCAGAACCGGTAGCGCGCGCGCATCCCGATCACGAAATTCCGCCCCGGCGCCGGCTCGTAATAGGCGGCGTTGCTCGCCGCGATCACCACGGCGCCGACATAGGTGCGGTTGAACAGGTTGTCGATGCGGGCGAACTCGTTGAAGCGGATCGGCCCGAAATCCTCGCGGAACCCGGCGGCGAGCCCGGCGGTGAAATACCCCGCCGCATAGGCCGAATTCTGCGAATCGACATACATCCGGCTCTGCCACTGGCCATTCGCCTGGGCGTAGAACCCGCTTGCCGGATCGTGCCAGTCGAGCTCGCCATAAATGCGCTGGTCCGGCACGCCGGGCAGCGCCTTGCCGGCGAACTGGTTGGCGAGGAAATGCGCCTTCAGCAGCGAGTAGGAGCCGTAAAGTTCGAGATGATGCGGCAGATGCGTGTCGATGCTGAGATCGACGCCGTTGCGCGCCGTCTGCCCCTGGTTGGAATAGGCGGTGCGCGCATCCTTCGAGGAGGACACCTCGATCTCGTTGTTGGTATGGATGTGAAACACCGCGAGCTGGAGATAGGTATCGGCGCCGATCAGGCTCTTGATCCCGGCCTCGAAATTCTGGCTGCTGGTGGGGCGGAGTGCGGAATTGAACCCCGCCTGGCCATTGGGCAGGTAGGCAAGCTGATCGAGCGTCGGCGTCTCGAACCCCTCGCCGTAATCGGCGTAGAGATTGGTCGTCGGCGTCAGGTGATAGGTCGCGCCGGCAACGAGGCTCGTGTTTCCATAGCTGACCGAACCGGAATCGTTGGTCAGCGCGCTGGTCACGTAATTGTCGGTCACGCTGAAATAGTCGTTGCTGTGGCGAAGCCCGACGACCAATGTCGTGCGCCTGGTCAGGTGGGCGTTCACTTGCGCGTATTCGGCGATATTGCGCGCCACGTCCTGCTCGTTGCGGCGCAGCGCGCCGATCGCGCCATACTCGTTGACATAGCCCTTGCGGTGCTGCTGTTCGTAGCCGAAATCGACCCCGCTCACGAGGGTGAGCGGAATGCCGGCGACCCGGTCCTTATGGGTAAAGGAGGCATCGATCCCGCCGGATTTGCGGGCGAGATCCACCACGCCGCCGCCGGAGGCCGCGAAATTGCCGGTGAAGGGCAGGAATTGCAGCACCGAATGCGTCGCCTCGTAGACGACGACGCGCACGCTGTTATGCGCGTTGAACCGATGGTTGAAGACCAGCCCGAATTGCAGGTGGCGCAGCACCTTGCGGGTGCCGAATTTTTCGGTGTTGGTGCCGGCCTGGGTCGGATCGGCGTGATATTGCGCCGCGGTCAGCCCGCCGGGGTCTTCGGAATAGGGCTCGTTCAGCCCATCCACGAGCAGGGTGTAGCTGGTGTCCGGGCTCACCTCGACGCGGAACTTGCCATAGAATTGCTGGCGCCTTGCAGCACTGTGCTGGCGGTAGCCGCCGGTGTAGAAATCCGATGCGTTCATCATGTAGTTGAACGAACCGTCCTGCCCGAGGCGCGCCGTGCCGCCATAGCTCGCGCCGACGCGCCAGCCGCCATAGGAGGCGGCGGTGATGCCGCCGCTCACCGTCGGCCGGGCCGGGCCATCCTTGCTGAACACCTGGATCACCCCGCCCGAGGCATTGCCGTAGAGCACCGAGAACGGGCCGGTCAGCACCTCGATCCGGTTGATGTCGCCAAGATCGATCACCTCGGAATCGGTCGTCCCGTCCGGCCCGGTCAGCGTCATGCCATCGACGAGGATGCGGATGTTGCGCACGCCGAAGGGCGTCTGCGCGCCGAACCCGCGCGAGGTGATGCGCAACCCTTGGGCATAATCCTGCCGGTTCTGCACATCGATGCCGGGCACGCGGTTCAGCGTCTCGCTGAGGTTCTCCTCCTCGTTGGCGAGGCTGACCTGCCGGCCGGAAACACTGTAGATCGACACCGGAACATCGAAGCTCGGCTCCGGCGTGCGGGTCGCGCTCACCACGATCTTGCGGATCGCGATCTCCCCCGGCGAGGGCACGACCAGCGGCTGTGCCACCTGCCCGCGTGCCGGGGCAGCGAACGCCGTGCCCCCGAGAAGGGACACGGCGAACAGGCAGAGCCGGCGGGACATCAGTAGACGACGACGCTGCGGATGCTCTCGCCCTTGCGCATCAGCTCGAAGCCCTCGTTGATCTGCTCGAAGGGCAGCACATGGGTGATCAGGTCGTCGATGTTGATCTTGCCGTTCATGTACCAGTCGACGATCTTCGGCACATCGGTGCGGCCGCGCGCGCCGCCGAACGCGGTGCCGCGCCAGTTGCGCCCGGTGACCAGCTGGAACGGCCGGGTCGAGATTTCCTGCCCCGCGCCGGCGACCCCGATGATGATCGAGGTGCCCCAGCCGCGATGGCAGCATTCCAGCGCCTGGCGCATCACCTTCACATTGCCGATGCACTCGAAGGAATAGTCCGCGCCGCCATCGGTCAGGTTGACGATATAGGGCACGAGATCCTCGCCGATCTCGGCCGGGTTGACGAAATGCGTCATGCCGAATTTCTCGGCCATCGGCTTGCGGCCGTTGTTGAGATCGACGCCGACGATCATGTTCGCACCGGCGAGACGCGCGCCCTGGATCACGTTGAGGCCGATCCCGCCGAGACCGAAGACGACGACATTGTCGCCCGGCTGCACCTTGGCGGTGTTGATCACGGCGCCGATCCCGGTGGTCACCCCGCAGCCGATATAGCAGATCTTGTCGAAGGGCGCGTCCTCGCGCACCTTCGCCAGCGCGATCTCCGGCAGCACGGTGTAGTTGGCGAAGGTCGAGCAGCCCATGTAGTGCATCACCGGCTCGCCGTCGCAGGAGAAGCGCGAGGTGCCGTCCGGCATCACCCCCTTGCCCTGGGTCGCGCGGATCGCGGTGCAGAGATTGGTCTTGCGCGACAGGCAGGATTTGCACTGCCGGCATTCGGGCGTGTAGAGCGGGATCACGTGATCGCCCTTCTTCACGCTGGTCACGCCGGGGCCGATATCGACCACGACCCCCGCCCCCTCATGGCCGAGAATCGCCGGGAACAGTCCTTCGGGGTCAGCGCCCGAAAGCGTGTATTCGTCCGTATGGCAGATGCCGGTGGCCTTGACCTCGACCAGCACCTCGCCCGCCTTCGGCCCTTCCAGCCGCACGGTGCCGAGTTCGAGCTTTTCGCCGGCTTTCCACGCAATCGCGGCGCGAACGTCCATCGTATCCATCCTCCTCGGCGCGCCGTCCGGCCTCGCGGGGCCGGCACCATCACGCCATGCTGTTGATCGGCGGAGCCTCTCTCGCTCCGACCGGGCGATGCCACCCGGCCGGATCAGGCTCCAGGGCGGTCAGGCCGCGAGCTTGCCGTTCGCCTTCGCGACATGGGTCGCGATGGCGTCCATCAGCGGCGGCGAGAGGCAGTCATACGGCTCAAGGCCGAGTTCCTTCAAGCGCGCGCGAATGGCGCCCATCTCCGCGGGCGGCGTGCCCTGTTCGATCACCGAGGAGACGAAGGCGGCGAATTCCGGCGCCGACCAGCCCTGGTCGGACGACAGCTCGGTATGCACGAAGTCGAGCCCGTAGAACGGATGGTCCTTGTTCTCGATGCGGCCGAACATGTGCACGCCGCATTCGCGGCAGGCATGGCGCTGGATGACCGCGTTGTGATCGACGATGTGCAGCTTGTTGCCGTTCTCGACGATGTGAACCTTGTCCCGCGGCACCACCGCGACGACCGAGAATTTCGCCCCTGCCGGCTTCCAGCATTTGGAACAGCCGCAGGCGTGGTTGTGGGCGGTCTGCGAATCGACGCGCACCACCACCTGGTGGCTCGGGCAGTGGCAGCGCAGCGTGCCGCCGGCAAAGCCGGACGCGCCCGGCTTGATTCCATTGTCGATGGACGGATGCAGCGAGATGGCCATGTTTCCGAACTCCCTTTCGTTCAGAGCGGTTTCCGATCCATCCGGATCGGATGTCGTGCTCTATATTGTTGATACCCAGAACATCCTGATCCGGCGCGGGGCATGGCCCCGCATCGTCACTCCTTGGGCATGGCCCCGCATCGTCACTCCTTGGGCATGTCCCCACATCGTCACTCCTTGGGCGTGGCCCCGCCCCGTCACTCCTTGGGCGCGCCGGTGCCGACGGCGCCGACCGCGCGTGCCTTCACATACTGGTAGATCACGTGGATCTGGTGCGGGGTGAAGAACCCGGCCCAGCTCGGCATGCCCTTCGCCTTCACCCCGGTCATCGCGACATTGGTGAAGCCGGCCTCGGTCATGCCGTTATTCAGCGACGCCCGCAGGTTGGGCGCGTAGGATCCGCCGACGGCATCCTCGCCATGGCAGCGGAAGCAGTAGGAGTTGAACAGCTCGTAGCCGCGGAAGACATCCTTGGTCACCTTTTCGGTGCCGGGCTGGAAGATCGGGAAATCGACCTTCACCGTCTTGCCGTTGACCTTGTAGCTGTAGGTCTTGCCGGACGCGGCGGCCGGCGCGCCCGCGGCTTGTGCCCCCTTGAGGCTCAGGATCCAGGAGACGATCTCCTTGGTGTCGGCCTCCGAGAGCTGCGGGTGCGCTGGCATCGGGATCTTGCCCCAGGTGCCGACATGCCCCTTGCGGATCGCGTTCACCAGCGTGTCCTCGGCGCCGGACTGGCCGGCGAATTTCTGCGCCACGGCGTCGAAGGCGGGGCCGACGACCTTCTGGTTGATCGCGTGGCAGGAGAAGCAGTCGCTCCCCTTGGCGAGCTGCTCGCCCTTCGGCATCGCGCCCGCGCCGCCGGCGGCAAAGGCCGCCGCGCTGAGCAGCCCGGCAGCGGCGGCGCCAATCACGCTCGCGCCGATGAATGATGAAATCGAACTCTTGGTCATGCGTATCACTTTCTCATGCTTCGGATCGTGGCGCGGCCCGTTTCAGCCGTTGGAGTAATTGTAGTGCCGCGGGTTCGGCATCAGACCGACATTGAATTTCGCGAGCGTCGCGGCGATCTCCGCCTTGTGGGTGGCGATCACCTTGTCGAGTGCGGCGCGCAGCGCGGTGTCGCCCTTCCGCACGCCCATCGACATCGCATAGGAATAATGCACCGCCGGCAGCCCCGGCCCGTATTCCTCCGACGGCACCCGGCGCAGCTGCAGATCGGGATAATCCTTCATGAACGCGCCGATCGCCGGCTCCCAGGTCACCATCACGCCGACCTTGCCATCCTGCACCGCCTGCAGCAGTTCGCGCGGCGAGGCGGCGGGATTGCCGGCGACGTGGAACACCACGGCATTGCGGATCAGGCCGAGAATCTTGACCGCGGTCTCCGGCGTGGTTTCCGCCTCGAACCCGATCTTGACCGAATGCATCGAGACCGAGCGCATCGAGCGGATGTGCAGATGCTTGTCCTTGCGGGTCACGAACACGTAGGAGGAGCGGTAATAGGGCTTGGTCGCCAGCTCCTCGTTGTCGCCGGCCGGCAGGTTCATGATAACGTCGCATTTGCGCGCGTCGAGATTGAGGGCGAGGAAGTTCGAGAAGCCGCCATGCGCGCGGTAGCTCGCCCAGGTATATTCGAGCTTGCGGCCCATCGCGTGGGCGACGAGTTCGGCGATCTTGTTCTCGAAGCCCTCGCCGGCGCGGTTCGAATAGGGCAGGTAGCCGGGATCGGCGCAAACACGCAGCACATGGCTGGTGCCGGAATGGCTGGTCTTGGAGGGCTGAGCGGTTGTGCTGGCCGCGGCGCTGCCCTTCGGTGTGGCGGCGAGGAAGGCGGCACAGCCCGCGAACATCATCCAGCGGGTCATCGACGATTTCATGGGTTTCACTCCGTCAGCATGGCCGGCCGGATATCGGGCCGGTTCCTGTCGTTGCAGGCGCCCGCCGCGCGTGGCCACGCGAGCGGGCAAGGCAGAAAAAGTTCCAGCCCGGGCAGGGGAGCGACCCGGGCTGGATGGTCAAGACGCGCCTCAGTTCGCGCTGGCCACTTTCGAGGGCAGCGAGAACACCATCAGCGTGCCGCCAAGGTTCGTGTAGTCGGTCAGCGTGGCGTTCAGGCCCACCGCGCCGAGACCGGCGGAGGATTTGTGCAGGTTGTCCGCCATGCCGATCGCGGCCCAGCCGCCGACACCGCTCAGCACCGCCACATACTGCTTGCCATCATGCATGTAGGTGATCGGATTGCCGATGATGCCGGACGGCGTCTTGAACTGGTAGAGGATCTTGCCGGTCTGGATGTCCACCGCGCGGAACATCCCCTTCAGCGTGCCGTAGAACGCGACATTGCCCGCCGTGGTCAGCGCGCCGCCCCAATCCTGGAACATGTCGTGGATCTGCCACTTGGTCTTGCCGGTCATCGGGTCATAGGCGATGAAGCGGCCGCGATAGCCGCCCGGCCCCGGGATCATGTTCACGATGGCGCCGACGAACGGGAAGCCGGATTTGTACTTCACGTTGAACGCCTGGTAGCTCATGCACAGGTGGTTCAGCGGCGCGTAGAACAGGCCGGTCTTCGGATCGTAGGAAACCGGCTGCTCGTCCTTGTCGCCCTGCGACGAGGGGCAGATGTCCTTCACGTTCTTGCCCGCCTCGGTCATCTTGGCGGGATCGACGATCGGCTCGTTGGTCTTCGGGTCGATCCCGGTCGCCCAGTTCACCGAGGGATCGTATTTGTGGATCGCGATCGGGCTGCCATTCGCGCGGTTCATGACATAGCTGAAGCCGTTGCGGTCGAAATGGACCAGCGCCGGCACTTCCTTGCCGTGATCCTTGACGTTGACGAGAACCATCTCGTTGACGCCGTCATAGTCCCAGCCGTCATGCGGGGTCATCTGATACACCCACTTGACCTTGCCGGTCTCGGGGTTGCGGGCCCAGATGGTCATCGACCAGCGGTTCTTGCCGGGGCGCTGGCTCGGGTTCCAGGTGCCGGGGTTGCCCGACCCGTAATAGATCAGGTTCAGCTTCGGATCGTAGGAATACCAGCCCCAGGTGGTGCCGCCGCCCACTTTCCACTCGTCGCCCTGCCAGGTCTTGGTGCTCGAATGCGGGCCGACGGGCTTGCCGGTCGCGCCATTGATCGTCGTCGCCGGATCGATCAGCGTGTCCTTCGACGGGCCCTCGCTGTAGCCGCGCCAGACCATCTTGCCGGTATGGATGTTGTAGGCGGTGATGTAGCCGCGCACGCCGTATTCACCGCCGGCGATGCCGATGATGACGTTGTTGCCGACGACCATCGGCGAGCCGGTCATGGTCTGGCCATCAGTCGGGTGCCCGTTCTGGGCCGACCACACGACCTTGCCGGTCTTGGCATCGAGCGCATAGAGCTTCGCGTCGAGCGCGTCGACGAAGACCATCCCGTCGGCATAGGCCGGCCCGCGATTGACGACGTCGCAGCAGGCGACCGGCGGCGCGTTCGTGTCGCGCGGCGGGGTGTATTTCCAGGCGATCTGGTCGGGGTGGTCCAGATTGATGGCGTAGACGTAGTTCGGATAGGACGTCTCGTAATACATCATGTTGCCGATGACGATCGGCTGGCCCTCGAGGCCGCGATTGGTCCCGGTCGACATCGTCCACGCGACCTGCATGTTCTTCGCGTTCTTCGCGTTGATCTGGTCAAGCGTGCTGTAGCGCCAGTTATTGTAGGTGCCGGTCGGCATCACCCAGTCATTGGCGTTCTTCTGCATCTGCACCAGCGACTCGCTGCCGGATCCAGCCGCCTGCGCGGAAAGCACAAGCGCCCCTGCCCCCAGGATGCCGAAACTGGCCGCCAGCAGCGACCGCTTCAGCGATTTCGTCCCAAGTCTTGTCATTACGCTCCCTCCAGATGTGCGCCGGCGCCACATGACGACGGCTGCGGACGTTTGACGCGTTACCGGATTTCCCCGGCTGGCATCTGATCCAGCAATTCGCGTGCCAACCGCGCCGGCGGTGCCGGGGCGGCGCAAATCCTGAGGTTGTGCCGAAGCCTGTGGCGGAGTGCCGCGGAACAGGGTGACAATGTGTAATTTGTGTGGAACACTCTGTCTCGCGCTGTCGTCACCCGACAAGCCGTCACAAGAGCGGCATGCGAATGGCAGCGGATCCGGTCAGGGGAGCGACCAGAAGATGACCGACATGAAGCAGGGATGGGCGCGCGCCGCAGCGGCGCCGCCCGGCCGGGACTTCCGGCACGAGGACTATATCGAGGCGGCCTGGCGGCGCTGCCGCGACGAGTATGGCCTGAACCCCGAGGCACCGCCGGCGGCCGTGCATGTGGGTGGCGCCGCACTGCGGCGGATCCGCGAGGAACACGCGCTGTTCGAGCGTCTCGGCCGGGTCGAGATGCACCGCCTGCTCGGGCAGATCGGCCAGCAGACCGCAACCTCCGCCGCCCCGTCGCGCTACGTGCTGATGCTGACCGACGCCGACGGCACCGTGCTCGACGTCTTTACCGACACCGCCAATGCCGGCCGCGCGCGGGCCGCGAACATGGTGCCCGGCTTCCTGTGGGACGAGCCGCATGCCGGCGTGAACGGCCCCGGCACCTCGCTGCACGACCGGCGCTCGCGCGTCGTCCACCGCGACGAGCATTTCTTCACCTGCAACAACAACATGACCTGTTCGGCGGTGCCGGTATGGGGTGCGAATGGCCGGCTGCTCGGCGCGATCGACGCCACCTGCCTCGATTGCGACGACAGCCGCGCCGCGCAGGTGCCAACCATCGCCCTGGTCAGCATGTCCGCCCGCATCATCGAACAGTTGCACTTCACCAACAATTTCCGCGACTGCATGATCATGCGCTTTCACGAGCGCCCCGAACTCGTCGGCCTGCCCTACGACTCTCTGCTCGCCGTCGATGGTGACGGGCTGATCCGCGCGGTGGACAATTCGGTGCCCGCCATGCTCGGCGCCAGCGGGCACGAGACGCTGGTCGGCCGCAGCGTGGCCGAGGTGTTCGACATCTCGCTCGACCGTCTGCTGGAACACGCCGAAACCCAGCCCTTCGCCATCTGGCCGATCGCCCATGGCAACGACCGGCACGGCTTCGCCAGCGTCTGGCCGGCGAAACGCGCCCGCGCCCGCCTCGCCGCCGGCGCCACCGCGCAGCGCCGCGCGATCGAGGTGGAACGCCCGGCGCGGACGCTGCCCGCCATGACCCGGCCGCGCCGCGACGCGCCGGCCCCGCTCGCCGCCCTCGCCGGCACCGATCCGGCAATGGCGCATAACGTCTGGCGCGCCGAGCGGGTGATGAACCGCGACATCAACATCCTCCTCCTCGGCGAGACCGGCACCGGCAAGGACACGTTCGCCCGCGCCATCCACGCCGCCAGCGCCCGCGGCGGCGCGCCCTTCATCGCCATGAGCTGTGCCGCGATCCCCGAGCAGCTGATCGAGAGCGAGCTGTTCGGCTACGAGGCCGGCGCCTTCACCGGCGCGCGGCCGGGCGGGGCGCGCGGCAAGGCGGCGGCGGCGCATGGCGGCACCCTGTTCCTCGACGAGATCGGCGACATGCCGCTCACCATCCAGGCGCGGCTGCTGCGCCTGCTCGAAGAGCGCGAGATCGTGCCGCTCGGCAGCACGACGCCGATCCGGATCGATATCAGGGTGATCAGCGCCACCCACCGCGATCTGGAGGCGATGGTCGCGCGCGGCGAATTCCGCATGGACCTCTACTACCGGCTCAACGGCGTCGCCCTCACCATGCCGGGGCTGCGCGAGCGGGCCGACCGCCAGCGCCTGATCGAGACGATCTGCGCCGAGGAGAGCGAGGACGGCGCGGTCGGCATCGCCCCCGCCGCGATGGCGGCGATGACCGCCTATGACTGGCCGGGCAATATCCGCGAGCTGCGCAACACGCTGCGGACCGCCATCGCCTTCGCCGATTCCGGCCGGATCGAGGTGCATCACCTGCCGCACATGATCGTCCGGCAGATGGGCGGCCCTGCGGCCACGCCGCAAGTAACCGTCGCCAATCCCGATCACGATCCCGGTCACGATCCCGATCCCAGTCATGATCCCGAACGCGCGCGCATCGTCGCGGCACTCGATGCGCATCACTGGCGCATCGGCGCCACCGCCGCCAGCCTCGGCATGAGCCGCAACACGCTCTACCGGAAGCTGCACCGCTTCGGCCTGATGAACGAGCCGAAGTGACGCGGAGGCCCATCGCCTATCTCGCCGGGCCAGACCTGTTCCTGCCCGGTGCTGCCGCCCATGCCGCGCGCAGGATCGCCATCGCGGCGCGCCACGGCATCGAGGCGCTCGCCCCGCTCGATGCGCCGCCGCCCGATTGCCGGCCCGGCGAGGCGCTGTGGCAGGCGATCTTCCGCCAGGACGTCGCGATGATGGAGCGCAGCGACATCGTCATCGCCCATCTCAGCCCGTTCCGCGGCGCCTCGGCCGATGCCGGCACGCTGGTCGAACTCGGCTGGTTCCTCGGCCGGGGCCGGCCCTGTTTCGGCTATTCCAACGCCGCCATCCCGTTCGCCGCCCGCAGCCGCATGCAGGTCGCGGCCCAGCCCGATCCGGTGGCCGGCACCGCGATCGAGGATTTCGGCCTCGGCGACAATCTGATGGTGATCGGCGCGCTCGAAGGCGGGCTGCTCACCCCGCCGGACGGGCAGGACCTGCCCTTCGACTCGCTCGCGATGTTCGAACGCTGTGTTGCGCGGGCGGCAGCGTTTCTTGCGGGCAGGTCGCCGCCAGGCTGAGCGTCGCCGCCGCCGGCGCGACGACGCGCCGGTGCAGCAGAGGGGCGAGGCCGCGCGCGACCAGCATGGAATGAAAATACTGGCAGGGCTGCGCCAGATGATCCTCGCTGTTGTAGAAATCGGCGCGCGGATAGCGGCTGCGGCCGGCGAGTTCGAGAAACCGCCCGCCATGAAGCCGATAGACGGCGCGGATCGCGCCTGTATCCGCAGCACTCAGCCTGACATCGCGGAAATCCGTCGGCAGCCCGCCGATCACGATCACCCCCCGCGCCGTCGCGGCGGCGACGAACCGGCCGATCAGCACCGTGCCATACCCGTCCCGGATCGCCCGCGCCGATGGCTCGACCCGATGCAGCCCGGCGAGGAAGGCGCGGTCGGCGGTGGCGAGCGACGTGCCGATCTCATCCCCCTGCGCATCCTCCTCGCGGGCAAGCCGCGCGCGCAAATGGCCAATCCCGCCCGTCCGCGCCGCCATCTCCGCCAGCGCCTCCAGCCCGTCCGGCATCGTGTTGTCGAAGGCCGCACCGAGTATCCGCCCCGGCTTCATGCGCCACAGCAGCGCGCGGTCGTGGCGAAACAGCATGGCGCCATCGACATCCATCCGGTTCGCCGCAGGGCTGACGTCGTATTGCTGCACCTCCATCGGCAGGTAGACGACATCGCCGCGATGCAGCAGGGGAAGCCAGCGGAGAAACAGATCGTCGAGCCCGATGCCGACGGCGATGCCGCCATTCTCGCACGGCAGCGCCAGCATCGCGCCGATCACCCGGCAGGAATGCGAATAGGGCCCGTTCGACCCGGCAAGGATCACCAGCTTCGGCGAGGGCAGCGCCGCGCCGCGGGCGAGTTTCTCGCGCATCTCCAGCCGCAGCAGGCCGAGCGAGAGCGGGCGGTCGAGCACGAGGGCGAAGGCTGCGAAATAGAGCGCGAGCGAGGCGATGGCGCAGAGAAACAACCGGCGCATCAGAACTGGAAATAGATGAAGGGAAGCGCAAAGGGCGCGAAGATCAGCGCCTGCGCGGTAAAGGCGAAACCGGCGATCAGCGCGGCATTGCGCCCGCGCACCCCGAGCGTGTGGATGTCGCGCGCGAGCAGCATGATCCCCCAGGCCAGCGCGATCAGCGCCGCCCCCTGCACCACGCTCATCGTCCGCGCCGCGCCGAGCCAGGGCAGCACCGCGACCGGCCGCGCGACCGCGCCGAGGGCGGGAATCGCGGCGATGAGCTGGCGCGGCAGCAGCACCCCGCCGGCGCCGACGAGCCCGCGCAGCACGATCCGGCAGGCGGCGAGGCTGTCGGCGCGGAACGGCACCCAGGCCAGCAGCACCGCCAGCAGCGTCAGCCCCTGCGCCGCCAGAAGCGGCAGGCGCACCCCGAACCGCCGCCACTGGTGATGGATCACGAGATACAGCCCGTGCAGCCCGCCCCACAGCATGAACGACCACGCCGCGCCATGCCACAGCCCGCCGAGCAGCATGGTGATCATCAGGTTGAGATTGCGCCGCACCTCGCCGCGCCGGTTGCCGCCGAGCGGGATGTAGAGATAGTCGCGCAGGAAGAGCGAGAGCGTGATGTTCCAGCGCCGCCAGAAATCCGAGATGTCGCGCGCCTGATAGGGGCTGCGGAAATTCAGCGGAAAGCCGATGCCGATCATCCGCGCGAGCCCGATCGCCATGTCCGAATAGCCCGCGAAATCGAAATAGATCTGCGCGCCATAGGCGAGCAGCGCCACCCATGCCTCGACGAGCGACAGCGAATGCCCTGCGGATGCCGCCGCGAAAGCGGGATCGGCGAAGCGGGCGAGACTGTCCGCCAGCACCAGCTTCTTGCCGAGGCCGAGGAGAAAGATCTCGATGCCGGCAACGAGATCCTCCTGCCGCACCCGGCCGCGATGGCGGGCGAATTGCGGAATGATCTCCCCCGGCCGGACGATCGGCCCGGCGATCAGATGCGCGAAGAAGGCGACGAAACAGGCATAGTCGAGAAAGCCGCACGCCGGCACCTCGCCGCGCGCGGTATCGACCAGATACATCACCTGCTGGAAGGTGAAGAAGCTGATGCCGAGCGGCAGCAGGATGCCGAGCGCCGGCGCGGGCAGGCCGAGCAGCGCCGCCCCGCTCGCCGCCAGCAAACCGGCATATTTGAACCAGAACAGCAGCAGCAGGTTCGCGCCAAGCCCGAAGATCAGCCAGCGCCGCGTCCGGCGCGACCGCCGCATCGCATCCGCCAGCAGGTAATTGCCGAGGATCGATCCTGCCAGCAGCGGCAGCAGCAGCGGCTTCCACCACCCGTAGAACACGAGGCTCGCCAGCAGCAGCACGCCGAGCGCCGCCCGCGCCCCGGCAATCCGCCCGGCGAGGGCAAACGTGGCGAGAAAGACCGGCAGAAACCCGAAGACGAAAAGGGGCGAGTTGAAAAGCACGATAAAAATACCCGCTTAGGTTGAAATCACCTTGCCACGCGGCGCGGGTGATTTCCACCCCGAATTGGCCCCGGCCGCACCGGATGCTATAGGCCGCGCGAGCCCGGTCCCTTCGGGCCTTTCCCACGCCGCGCCGGAACCCGTATCGACATGACCGACGACCTGCCGCCCCACCCCGCTCTGCTGCCCGCGGGCTTCACCGACCTGCTGCCGCCGGACGCCGAGGCCGAGGCACGGCTGACCGAAACGCTGACGGCGAGTTTCGGCGCGCATGGCTATCAGCGGGTCAAGCCGCCGCTGGTCGAGTTCGAGACCACGCTGCTCGCCGGCAGCGGCGCCGCCGTGGCCGAGCAGACCTTCCGGCTGATGGACCCCGAATCGCAGCGCATGATGGGCGTGCGCGCCGACACCACGCCGCAGATCGCCCGCATCGCCACGACGAGGCTCGCCGCCGCCGCACGGCCGCTGCGCCTCGCCTATGCCGGGCAATGCCTGCTGGTGCGCGGCTCGCAGCTCGCCCCCGAGCGCCAGGTCGCGCAGGCCGGCATCGAGCTGATCGGGCCGGACGTGCCCGAGGCCGACGCTGAAATCATCGTCACCGCCGCCGCCGCCCTCGCCGCCACCGGCATCGGCGAGGTCAGCGTCGACCTGACCATGCCGCCGCTGATCCCCGCCCTGCTGGGCGACACGTCGGCCCACGCCGCCCTCGTCCGCGCGCTCGACCGCAAGGACGCCGCCGAGATCGCCGCCCATGGCGGCGCGCTGGCGCCGACCCTGCTCGCCCTGCTCGATGCCGCCGGCACCGCCGACACCGCGATCGGTCGCCTCGCCGCGATCGACCTGCCCGCCCCGGTCCGCACCCTGGCGGACCGGCTGAGCGCGACCGTCGCCGCCATCCGCACCCTGATGCCGGCGCTGCGCCTGACCATCGACCCGGTCGAGTTCCGCGGCTATCGCTACCATACCGGCGTCGCGCTCACGATCTTCGCGCCCGGCCGCCAGGCAGAGTTCGGCCGCGGCGGGCGCTATCTCTGCGACAATGGCGAATCGGCGACCGGCATCACCCTCTATCCCGACACGATCCTCGCCGTCGCCCCGCGCCCTGCCTTGCGCCCGCGGCTGTTCCTGCCCGCCTTCACGCCGGCCGATGCCGGCGCGCGCGCCCGCGCCGAGGGCTTCGCCACCATTCGCGGCCTCGCCGCCGCGGCGGATGACGCCGAGGAGGCGCGCCGCCTGTCCTGCTCCCATCTCTGGCGCGACGGACGCGCCGTTCCGCTCGAAGGATAACGCCATGGCAAATGTCACCATCATCGGCGCGCAATGGGGCGACGAAGGCAAGGGAAAGGTGGTCGACTGGCTGGCCTCCCGCGCCGATGTCGTCGTCCGCTTCCAGGGCGGGCACAATGCCGGGCACACGCTCGTGGTCGGCAACCAGACCTACAAGCTCTCCCTGCTCCCCTCCGGCCTCGTGCGCGGCAAGCTCGGCGTGATCGGCAATGGCGTGGTGGTCGACCCGGTGGCCCTGCTCGCCGAAATCGGCCGGGTGCGCGAACAGGGGCTGAACGTCACCCCCGAAACCCTGCGCATCGCCGACAACGCGCCGCTGATCCTGCCGCTGCACGCCGCCCTCGACGCCGCGCGCGAGGCCGCCCGCGGCGCGCGCCGCATCGGCACCACCGGCCGTGGTATCGGCCCCGCCTATGAGGACAAGGTCGCCCGCCGCGCCATCCGCGTCTGCGACCTCGCCGAACCCGAAACGCTCGACTGGCGGCTCGACGAGCTGCTGCTGCACCACAACACGCTGCTCGCCGGCCTCGGCGCGCCCGTGTTCGGCAAGGCCGAACTGATGGACCAGCTCCTCGCCCTCGCGCCGCAGATCCTGCCCTTCGCCGAGCCGGTCTGGGAACGCCTGGCCGAGGCGAAGAAATCCGGCGCCCGCATCCTCTTCGAGGGCGCGCAGGCGGTGATGCTGGATGTCGATCACGGCACCTACCCGTTCGTCACCTCATCCAACACCGTCGCCGGCCAGATCGCCGCCGGCGCCGGCGTCGGGCCGGATGCGGCCGGCCGCGTGCTCGGCATCGCCAAGGCCTATTCCACCCGCGTCGGCTCCGGTCCCTTCCCGACCGAGCAGGACAACGAGATCGGCCGCCTGCTCGGCGAGCGCGGGCATGAGTTCGGCACCATCACCGGCCGCGCCCGCCGCTGCGGCTGGTTCGACGCCGCACTGGTCCGCCAGGCGGTCAAGGTCGGCGGCATCCAGGGCCTCGCGCTGACCAAGCTCGACGTGCTCGACGGCATGACCACGCTGCAAATCGGCGTCGGCTACCGGATCGACGGCGAAACCCTGCCCCATCTGCCGCCCGGCGCCGCGGCGCAGGCCAGGGCCGAGCCGGTCTATGAAACCATCGAGGGCTGGTCCGGCTCGACCCGCGGCGCCCGCTCCTATGCCGACCTGCCGGCGCAGGCGATCAAATATGTCCGCCGCATCGAGGAACTGGTCGAATGCCCGGTGACCCTGCTCTCCACCAGCCCCGAGCGGGACGACACCATCCTGATGCAGGACCCCTTCGCCGACTGAGCGCAACGCGGCACAATCCCGCGCCGTGACAGGCGGCGCGGCGGCGGCAACGACCGCCCCGGACATGGAGGAAACGACGATGACGACGAAACACGCCTACCCCCGCGCGCGGCGCCTCGCCCGGCACGGCATGGCGGTGCTGGCGGCGTCGCTCGCCGCCGGCGGTGTCGCGATGGCGCAGGCCGCACCGGGCAGCATAGCTCCGGGCAGCACAGCTCCGGGCACCGCCCAGGCGCCCCTGATCGTCGCCCCCATCGCCCCCGCTACACCGCCGGCCACATCACCCGCTGCCACGGCAAAGGCGCCGATCACGATCCGCACCATCCGGGTCAATGTCGCCCCGCTCGCCGGTGCGGCGATCAACGCGGCGAAATGGCCCGCCCTCGTGCAGCAATTCGGCAGCCGGCAGATCAATGTCGGCGGCAACCCGAGCGTCGTCGCCGCCCTCGGCCGCTCCGCCTCCGGCGTCAACCTGCAAAACAGCCAGGCCAACCCCTACCAGCCGGACATCATCTATCACGGCTTCACCCTCTCGCCGATCCAGGGCACGCCCGAGGGCATCAGCGTCTATGTCGATGGCGCGCGCTTCAACGTCCCCTTCGGCGACCTCGCCCTCTGGAGCGTGCTGCCGCAGGCGGCGATCGCGCATATCAGCGTCGAGGACGCCAACCCGCTGTTCGGCCTCAACGCCCTCGGCGGCGCGCTCAGCGTGCAGATGAAGAACGGCTTCACCTATCATCGTGGCGAGGTCGAACTCTCCGGCGGCTCCTTCGGCACGCTGCGCGGCAACGGCCAGTACGGCATAAGCCACGGCGACACCGCCGCCTATATCGCGGTGCAGGGCGCGCGCTCCGGCGGCTGGCGCGACCTGCAATCCTCCGCCCTCGAAAGCGCCTATGCCGATCTCGGCTGGCGCGGCCCGCATGCCGAGCTGCACATCAACGCGATGTTCGGCCATTCCTTCCTCAACGGCCCGGCAACGGTGCCGGCGAAGCTGCTCGCGATCGCGCCGAACGCCGAATATACCGGCCCGAACTCGATCGAGGACACCTATAGCCGCGTCGCCGCCACCCTGAACGACCAGATCGACGATCACAGCTCGATCCAGGCCGTCCTCTATTACGACCATCTGCGCGAGCACCTGATCAACGGCAACGGGCCAGTCGATGCGCAATGCACCGACGGCTCGACCAGCCATCTCTGCGGGCTGGGCTCGTCGAACCCGGCGACCCTGCTCGGCGGCGGCACCGTGCCCTATTTCGCCGTGCCGTCCGGTTTCATCGGCTACGGCTCGCTCGCGGTGAACAGCACCAACACCGACGGCTACGGCGCCACCGCCCAGCTCAGCCGCAAGGACGTGCTGTTCGGGCTGAAGAACCACCTGATCGCCGGCGCCAGCTTCGATGGCGGCTTCACCACCTTCTCCGCCACCAATTTCGACGGCCTGCTCAACGCCGCCCGCGTCTACGCCCCGCCGCCGGGCGGCGGTCTCGGCTACCAGACCGACGAGCCAGGCGCCCTGCCCTCGGCCGAGAACATCCGCAACGCCTATTACGGCCTCTACGCCTCGGATTCGCTCGACCTGACGCCCCGCCTCACCCTCACGCTCGGCGGGCGGCTCAACATCGCCCAGATCGACCTGCACAATACCGAGGCCGCCAGCGCGCTCGCCGCCGGGCAGGTGCAGAACCCGGCGGATCTCAGCGGGCACCACAATTACGAGCATTTCAACCCGAGCCTCGGCTTCAGCTACCGGCTGACCCCGCTCGCCTCGCTCTATGGCAGCTATTCGCAGGCCAATGCCGCGCCCACCCCGGCCGAGCTGACCTGCGCCAACCCGACCGACCCCTGCACCCTGTCGAACTTCATCACCTTCGATCCCAACCTGAAGCAGACCGTCACCGACAGTCTGGAAGCCGGCATTCGCGGGGCGCTGCTGGTGGGCGGCAACGGCACGCTCACCTACAATCTCGATTATTACCACATCCGCGCCAATGACGACGTCGAGTTCCTCGCCACCAACCTCAACAACAACACCAACGGCTATTTCGCCAATATCGGCGGCGTGCTGCGCCAGGGCGCCGATCTCGCCCTGCGGCTCGATTTCCCGAAATGGGATGCGTATTTCAACGACTCGCTGATCGAGGCGACGTATCAGAGCAGCTTCCGGGTCGCCTCGCACAGCCCCTCGAATATCGGCGGGGTGATCACGGTCCGCCCGGGCGACCATCTGGCCGGCGTGCCGGAGAACCTGTTCAAGTTCGGCGCCGACTACAAGGCGACCACGGCCTGGAAGCTCGGCCTGTCGGCCAACGCGCAGACCGGGACGTATCTGCATGGCGACCAGTCGAACCAGCAGCCAAAGCTGCCCGGCTTCGTCGTGCTGAACTTCACCACCAGCTACCGGCTGACACCGCGCGTCACCCTTTTCGGCGAGGTCGATAACTTCACCGACGCGCATTATTACGTCTATGGCGGCTTCTCCAACCCCGCCGGCATCGCCTATGTGCTCGGCCCGGCCTATGCCGCCGACAACCGCGCCTATTCCACGGCAGCACCGATCGCCGGCTATGCGGGGGTGAAGGTGAAGTTCTAGAGCATCATCCGATCAGATGGGATCATCTGATCGGATAAAGATGCTCGGAATATCAATATAATAGAGCATCATCCGATCCTGCTGGATCGGATGTCGTGCTCTGTTCATCATCGCGCCACGGCGCGGCTCAGCCGCCGCGGAACGCCTGCACCGCGGCCGCCGCCCCCTGGGCGATGAAGGCGGCATCCGAGCCGACGGTGACGAGATCGAACCCCGCCGCGACCATCTTGCGCGCATAGGCGGGCGAGCCCGTATGTACCGCGGCGCGCTTGCCGTGATGCTTCGCCCGGGCAAGGATGTGCAGGATCGCGTCATAGACCGGCGAATTTTCCGGATCGAACCGCGGCGCCTCGCCGAGCGAGAGGGCGAGGTCGTTCGGCCCGATATAGACCGCGTCCAGCTCCGGGATCGACACGATCTCGTCGATCGCCTCCAGCGCCGCCCGCGTCTCGATCATCGCGAAGCCGGTCACCATGTCATCGGCGCGGCGCGCGTAATCGGCGCCATGCACGAGGGCGGCGCGGATCGGCCCATAGCTGCGCCGGCCGCGCGGCGCGTAGCGCAGGCAGGAGACGAAGGCCTCGGCCTCCGCCCGCGAATTGATCATCGGGCAGATCACGCCGAGCGCGCCCGCATCGATCGACTTCATCACGATTCCCGGGTCGAACCACGGCACCCGCACCATCGGCACCACCGCTGCGCTGGCCATCGCCGTCAGCATCGGCACCACGCCGGAATAATCCACCAGCCCGTGCTGCATGTCGACCGTCAGGCTGTCCCAGCCCTGCCGCGCCATCAGCTCGGTGGCGAAGCCGGCCGGAACCGACAGCCAGCCATTCAGCACGGCGCGGCCGGCGTTCCAGTGTTGTTGCAGCGTCATCGCGTCCTCCCGCATCATTTGCCGCCAGCATTCCATAGCTCGGCGACGGAGACAAACCGCGCCGTGGGCGCGAGAGACAAACCGCGCCGCCCCCGCAGCGTGTCGGCCCTGCAACACTTCGTCGCGAAACCGCGCCGGTCCCCATCGCGCGATTGCGATCGTCGATCGACGAGGCTAGGATTCATTGAAATGACACAAAAAAGCCCCGCCGGATCACCGGCGGGGCAGTCAACAGGGAGGCTTCACGTCTGGGAGACGTCGGGATCCGAAGACCCCTATCCGGTCGGTCAGGACCGGATGGCAAACGGCATCGCTGCCGAAACACGTGGCCGGGATCAACCGGCCTTCCTATCAGATAATATTCGGAACGCCCCGGAAAAGGGGTGACGGCATGAAGCCGCCATGAACTTATCGCATAACCTGAATGTCTGCGGCGCGGCTCAGACCGCGGCGGCGAGGGCGTCGAGTTCCCGGTTGAACCGCTCGGCGAATTCGTATTGCGGCGTGTGCCCGCATTCGGGATAGAGCGAGAGTCGGCCCTGCGGCACCGTCTCGGCGATATGCCGCGCCATCGCCGGCAGCACGATATCGTCCTCCTCGCCCTGGGTCACCAGAACCGGCCGGTCAAGCTCGGCCAGCGTGTCGGTGAAGTCGAGCGTGCGCATCAGCAGGAAGGCGCGCACCGCCGGCGGGGTGAGCATGAAACCCGCCAGCGCCCGCTCGGCATCCGCCGCCGGCAGCGGAAGGTGGGTGGTGGCGTGGATCACGCTGCGCGCCCCCTCGATCATCACCGCCGGATCGTCGCTCGCCGCCATCACCGCGCCCTCGATGAACCGGGGGCCGATATGCACCGGCGGATTCGAGGAAATCACCGCGGCGCCGACGAAATTCACCGCACTCACATTCCGCGTGCCATGCCGGGCCAGATAATCGCCGACGACATAGCCGCCATAGCTCGCCGCCACCAGCACCGGCCGGCGCAGGCCGAGCGCGATCATCACCGCGGCGATGTCATCCGCCCAATGCGCGCCGGTCTGGTACAGCTCGGGGTCGAGCGGCCGGTCGGAAAACCCGTGCCCGCGCAAATCCATGCAGACGAGGCGGAACCGTTCGCGCAGCGCGCTGTCGAACTGCCCGCGCCAGGCGAGATAGCAGGACGACCAGCCATGGATGAACAGGATGGGCGGCGCCGTTTCCGCCCCCCATTCGCGCACATGCAGCCCAACGCCGCCCGAGCCCATCACCCGATGGACCCGGCCGGCCTCGTGCTCGATCGTCCCGCCCACCGCCGGCGGCCGCTCAGCCCAGCCGGTTGCGCACGAGGTCGTCCACCACCCCCGGATCGGCGAGGGTCGAGGTATCGCCCAGGCTGTCGGTCTCGTTGGCGGCGATCTTGCGCAGGATGCGGCGCATGATCTTGCCCGAGCGGGTCTTCGGCAGGCCCGGCGCCCACTGGATCGCATCCGGCGCCGCGATCGGGCCGATCTCCTTGCGGACCCACATCACCAGCTCCTTGCGCAGCTCCTCGGTCGGCTCCTGGCCGGCGACGAGCGTGACATAGGCATAGATGCCCTGGCCCTTGATGTCGTGCGGGAAGCCCACCACCGCGGCCTCGGCCACGACGGCGTGCGCCACCAGCGCGCTCTCGACCTCGGCGGTGCCCATCCGGTGGCCGGAGACGTTGATGACGTCATCCACCCGGCCGGTGATCCAGTAATACCCGTCCTCGTCGCGGCGCGCCCCGTCGCCGGAGAAGTAGAAGCCGCGGAAGGTCGAGAAATAGGTCTGGATGAACCGCTCGTGATCGCCATAGACGGTGCGCATCTGCCCCGGCCAGCTGTCGGCGAGGCAAAGATTGCCCTCCGTCGCCCCCTCCAGCACGTTGCCGTCGCCATCCACCAGCACGGGCTTCACGCCGGGCAGCGGCAGCGTCGCCGAGCCGGGCTTCTGGTCGATCGCGCCCGGTAGCGCCGAAATCAGGATGCCGCCGGTCTCGGTCTGCCACCACGTATCCACGATCGGGCAGCGCTGGTCGCCGACCACGCGGTAATACCACAGCCACGCTTCCGGGTTGATCGGCTCGCCGACCGAGCCCAGCACCCGCAGCGAGGCGCGCGAGGTCTTCTTCACCGGCCCCTCGCCGTCGCGCATCAGCGCGCGGATCGCGGTCGGCGCGGTGTAGAAGATGTTGACCTTGTGCTTGTCCACCACCTGCCAGAAGCGGCTGGTGTCGGGATAGTTCGGGATGCCCTCGAACATCAGCGTCGTCGCGCCATTGGCGAGCGGGCCGTACACGATATAGGTGTGCCCCGTCACCCAGCCGACATCGGCGGTGCACCAGTACACCTCGCCCTCGTGATAATCGAACACGTATTGATGGGTGAAGCTGGCCCAGACCATGTAGCCGCCGGTGGTGTGCAGCACGCCCTTGGGCTTGCCGGTCGAGCCCGAGGTATACAGGATGAACAGCGGGTCTTCCGCGTTCATCGGCTCCGGCGGGCAGTCGAGCGGCATGGTCGCCGCCGCCTCGTGATACCACACGTCGCGGCCGTCCTGCATGTCCACCGCACCGCCGGTCGCCTTCACCACGACGACCTTCTTGAGCATCGGGCAGGATTTCGCCGCCGCGTCGACATTCGCCTTCAGCGGCACCTTCCGCCCGCCGCGCCGGCCTTCATCGGCGGTGACCAGGATCGAGCTGTCGCAATCCTGGATGCGGTTGGCGAGGCTATCCGGCGAGAACCCGCCGAACACCACGGAATGGATCGCGCCGATCCGCGCGCAGGCGAGGATCGCCACCGCCGCCTCGACGATCATCGGCATGTAGATCGTCACCCGGTCGCCCTTGCGCGCGCCGAGCGATTTCAGCACGTTCGCCATGCGGCACACCTCGGCGTGCAACTCGCGATACGTCACGTGCCTCTGGTCGTTAGGATCGTCGCCCTCCCAGATGATCGCGACCTGGTCGCCGCGCGTCGCCAGATGCCGGTCGAGGCAGTTGGCGGAAGCGTTCAGCACGCCATCCTCGAACCACTTGATCGAGACGTCGCCGGTGAAGCTGACATTCTTGATCCGGGTGGGCGGCGTCATCCAGGTGATCCGCTTGCATTCCTCGCCCCAGAACGCCTCCGGGTTCTCCGCCGCACGGCGGGCCATGTCGTCATACTTCGCGCGGTTGATCAGCGCGCCGGCGGCGATTTCCGGCTTCACGGGAATGATTTCGGGATGCGACATGCTCGGTTCCTCATCAAATTTATTAGGCTCGTTTTTTTTCCCCTATGACATGTTTGTGCGGGAACCGAAAGTATTGCGCTGCGAAAAACCACCGCCTGCGCGCACGGGATCAAGGGGCCCGTGCGCGCAGGCGGGATCGTCCAGCCGATCCCGCATGCGCGCTCAGGGACGCCAGCGCTAACCTGCCCTCAGCGCGGCTTCCATCGCCGCGACCGCGCTCATGTTCACCAGCCCGCGCGCCGTCACGCTCGGGATCGCGATATGCAGCGGCTTCGACAGGCCGAG
Source organism: Acidiphilium sp. 20-67-58 (assembly GCF_002255515.1). Classification (NCBI taxonomy): domain Bacteria; kingdom Pseudomonadati; phylum Pseudomonadota; class Alphaproteobacteria; order Acetobacterales; family Acidocellaceae; genus Acidiphilium; species Acidiphilium sp. 20-67-58. The sequence continues at coordinate 74,559 of NZ_NCAS01000010.1, forward strand.
CAGGAACGGCCCGACCGTCACCGCCTCGCCCGCCGCCTTGAGCAGGTTGAAGCCGATATTCGCCGCGTCGATCGAGGGCATCACCAGCAGGTTGGCCGGGCCGGTCAGCCGGCTGTCGCACACCGAGCGGGTGCGGATCGGCTCGAACAGTGCCGCGTCGGCGTGCATCTCGCCATCGACCTCAAGCTCCGGGTCCTGCGCGTGGATCAGCGCCAGCGCCCGGCGCATCTTCCGCGCCGAAGCCGAGTTCGACGCCCCGAAATTCGAGTGCGACAGCAGCGCCACCTTCGGCGTGATCCCGAAATGCGACACCATCTCCGCCGCCAGATGGGTCATCTCGGCGATGTCCTCCGACGATGGATCCTCGTTCACATGCGTGTCGCAGAAAAACAGGTTGCCGCTCTGCAGGATCAGCGCGGTCATCGCCGATACGCGCTTGATCCCCGGCTTGCGCGGAATGATCGGCATCGCGTAGCGGAACTGGCGCGACCAGTCGCCGAGCCCGCCGCAGATCGCCGCATCCGCTTCGCCGGCGGCGAGCAGCATGCCGGCGGCCACGGTCGGCCGGCGCGAGAGCTGGCGCTGTGCCGCATCCGGCGGCACGCCGCGGCGGTTGACGATATGCTGGTAATTTTCCAGCAGCCGGCGGAACAGCCCCTGCTCGCGCTCGAAATCGATGATGCGGAAATCCTGCTCCGGCTTCATCCGCAGGCCGAGTGCGGCGATCCGCTGCATGATCGCGGCCGTCCGGCCGACCAGCAGCGGCGTGCCCATCCGGTCATCGATCACGCTCTGCGCCGCGCGCAGCGTGCGCTCGTCCTCGCCCTCGCCATAGACGATCCTCACCTTGGCCGAGCGCGCGACCTCGATCACCGGGCGCAGCAGCAGGCCCGAGCGGAACACGAGGCGTTCGAGATCGTGCTGGTAGACGTCGAAATCCGCGATCGGCCGCCGCGCCACCCCCTCATCCATCGCCGCCCGCGCCACGGCCGGGGCGATATGCAGGATCAGCCGCGGGTCGAACGGCTTGGGAATGATGTAGTCCCGCCCGAACACCGGCGCGACGCCGCCATAGGCCGCCGCCACCGTCTCGGACGCCTCGATCCGCGTCAGTTCCGCGATCGCGGTGACGGCGGCGAGCTTCATCCCCTCGGTGATCGCGGTCGCCCCCACATCCAGCGCGCCGCGGAAAATGAAGGGAAAGCACAGCACGTTGTTGACCTGGTTCGGAAAATCCGACCGCCCGGTGCAGACGATCGCATCCGGCCGCCGCTCGGCGACCAGCTCGGGGCGGATTTCCGGCTCCGGATTGGCCAGCGCGAGGATCAGCGGATTGGCGGCGAACTTGTCCAGCCATTCGGGCTTGAGCACGCCGGGCGCGGAGAGGCCGAGGAAGATGTCCGCCCCGTCCAGCACCTCCGGCAGGGTCCGCGCCGCGGTGTCGCGGGCGAAGGGCTCCAGCGTCTCGTTCAGGTTCGGCCGGCCCTTGTAGATCACCCCCTCGATATCGGTCATCACGATATTCTCGGGATTGGCGCCAAGCGCGATCAGGATGCGCACGCAGGAAATCGCCGCCGCCCCCGCGCCGGAGGTGACGATCCTGACATCGTCGATCGTCTTGCCCTGCACGAGCATCGCGTTCTGCACGGCGGCGCCGACGATGATGGCGGTGCCGTGCTGGTCGTCGTGGAACACGGGAATGTTCATCCGCTCGCGCAGCGTCTGCTCGATGCGGAAACATTCCGGCGCCTTGATGTCCTCGAGGTTGATGCCGCCGAAGCTCGGCTCCAGCGCCGCCACCACCTCGATGAACTTGTCCGGGTCCGGCTGGTCGACCTCGATGTCGAACGTGTCGATCCCGGCGAATTTCTTGAACAAGACGGCCTTGCCCTCCATCACCGGCTTGGAGGCGAGGGCGCCGATATTGCCAAGGCCGAGCACCGCCGTGCCGTTGGTGATCACGGCGACGAGATTGCCGCGGATCGTGTAGTCGAACGCGGTGTCCGGATCGTCGCGAATGGCCAGGCACGCCGCCGCGACACCCGGCGAATAGGCCAGCGCCAGGTCGCGCGAGGTCTCCATGCGCTTGGTCGGCGTGATCGCGAGTTTGCCCGGCCGCGGATGGCGGTGGTAATCGAGTGCGGCCTTGCGTAGCGCTTCATCCATATCCGGTCCCTCCCTGGGTCGGACCAGAATGCGCGATCAGGGTCGCCCGGACAACCGGGCATTCACATGGCAGGATAGCGATGACGAGTTTGTCAGATTTGGCGCGTTTCGGGGCCAACCGCTTCGGGGGCCATTACTCCGGTCTCCACGACTCCGGGCTTCAAAGCTCCGGGCCTCTCGGGCCGCTCCGGGCAAATCCCGGAGCGTTGGTGCGGTCGAGAAGACTCGAACTTCCACAGGGTTTCCCCCACAAGCACCTCAAGCTTGCGCGTCTACCATTCCGCCACGACCGCCTCGCAGCGGGAGCGCTATAGCCGATGGCGCGCGCCGTATCAACAACCCAGGACCACATCGAATGGGCAAAAGCGCCCGGCCTGACCGATTATCCCGCCGCACTGGCGGAAATGCAGGCCCGCGCGGCGGCGATCAACGCCGGCGAGGCGGCCGAGCGCGTCTGGCTGGTCGAGCATCCGCCGCTCTACACGGCGGGAACCTCGGCGCGCGAGGCGGATCTGCTGCGCCCCGGCGACGCCGCGGTCTTCCGCACCGGCCGCGGCGGCCAGTGGACCTATCACGGGCCGGGCCAGCGCGTCGCCTATGTCATGCTCGACCTGTCGCGTCCGCATGGCACGGTCCCGCCGCGCGACCTGCGGGGCTATGTGACCGGGCTCGAATCCTGGCTGATCGCGGCCCTGGCCGGATTCGGCGTGCGCGGCGAAACCCGCGCCGACCGGGTCGGCATCTGGGTCGCCGATGCTGCCGGCCGCGAGTTCAAGATCGCGGCGATCGGGGTGCGGGTGTCGCGCTGGGTGAGCTATCACGGCATCGCCCTCAACGTCGCCCCCGATCTCGGCCGCTTCGGCGGCATCGTGCCCTGCGGCATCAGCGCGCACGGCGTCACCTCGCTCGCCGCACTCGGCATCGCCGCCCCGATGGAAGCGGTCGATGCAGCCCTGGCCGATGCCTTCGCCGAGGTCTTCGGCACAACGCCCACACCCGCCTGAAGAAAGCCGCCGCCGTTCAGCCCGCGACCGGCACCGCCGGCGCGCGGCGAAAGGCCGAGGTCAGCCGCCGCGCCATGCCGGTCATCCGCCGTGGCGCGAGCGCCAGCATCACCGCGACGAACATCACCCCCGCCGCCCCGCCGCCGATGACGAGCTGCAACCGCAGCCCCGGCGCTAAGCCGAACGCAAGCGACAGTTCCGCCATCAGCGCCGCGGTGCCGAGCCGGGCGGCGATCAATGCGGCAACCGGTGCGACCATCAGCCGCAGCAGCGGCCAGGCCGGCTTGCCGATCCCGATCGACAGCGCCGGCAGCATCAGCAGCGCCACCAGCAGCCCGCGCGCCGAGAGCGCCCAGCCGAGCGGCACCAGCCCGAACGGCGCCGCGATCCAGGCGGCGAGCACGATCGTGCCGGCATTCATCGCGGCGAAGGCCGAAACCAGCCCCGGCCGGCGCAGCGCCGTCAGCATCGGCTTGACGAAGGCATAGATCGTCGAGGCCGGCACGATCAGGCTGAGTGCCGCGAATACCGGCGCCGCACTGGCCCAGCGCGCGCCGAACATCAGCGCCACCAGCGGCCCCGCCACCGCCCCGCTCACCGCCGCCGCGCCGAGCGAGAGAATGGCCAGACTGTCCATCAGCGCCAGCGCCACCGCGAAGCGCCGCGCGGGCTCCTCGCGCACCGCGACGAAAATCGGCAGGAACACCTTGCTCGCCGGCAGGATCGCGAGTTCCTGCAACACCTCGGCCAGCCGCTGGGCGATCCTGAACTCGCCCACCGCCACCACCGGCACCCGCATGCCCACCAGCACGACATAACCGGTATGGGCGAGGTAATCGACGAAGGCCGCCCCCATCATCGGCAGGTTGAAGCGCAGGGCGGCGGCAAGTGCTGTCCAGCGCGGCGGCGCCGGCGGCCGCCAGCCCGCGGCGATCGACGAGGCGAGCGCGTAGAACGCGATCCCCACCATGCGCTGGACCACCAGCGCCGCGAGCCCGTAGCCGCGAAACACCAGCGCCAGCGCCACCGCCCCGCCCAGAATCGTACTGCCGACCGACATGAGGCTGAGGGCGCGAAACCTGAACGCCTGCGACAGCCGCGCCGCCGGCACGATCAGGAAGGCGCCGAGCAGGATGTTGAGCGAAAGCGCGCGGGTCACCCAGCCGAGGGCTGGCGCGCGGTAATAGGCGGCGATGGGTGCGGCGGCGGCAAACAGCAGGCAGGTGACCAGCGCGGCGAGGAGCAGCTGCGCCCAGAACGCCCCGGCCTCGACCACCCGGTCCCCCGGCGCGGCGACCACCTGCTCGCCCGCCCCGCCGGCGGTGACCATGCGGGCGAGTTCGGAAATCGCCGAGGCGAGGGCAACCGTCCCGACATCCCGCACCGAGACATGCCGCAGCAGGATCACCAGCACGCCGAAGCCGAAACTCCGCTCGCCGAGCACGGTGATCAGGTTCCACGCGGTCCCCCTTGCCGCGCCGCGCTGCAGGCTCACCCTTGCCCCCTCGCCGCCACGCGGAAGCCGGCGCACAGGACCGGGACGCGCAGGACCGGGGCGCACAGGACCGGGGCGCACAGGACCGGGGCGAACAAGACCCGGGTGAACAAGAGCGGGGCGCGATATCCGCAGATCGTCATGGAAGAAGATTACATCCTGAAAAGATTTCTGCCCATCCACCGGGACAACCGGGCGTTACACCCTTTACGAACCCGCCCCGGCTCACTAAGAACACCCTTGCATACGCCGTGACCCCGGCGGAGGGGTGGCCGAGTGGCCGAAGGCGGCGGTTTGCTAAACCGTTAGACGATGTAGAGTCGTCTCGTGGGTTCGAATCCCATCCCCTCCGCCACAGAGTCGTCTCGTGGGTTCGAATCCCATCCCCTCCGCCACCCCTACATCCAGCACTGTCCGGCACCATCCCCTAAAGTCTTTGAAATCAGTGCATTAAACCAGATTTCCGTCCACGCTCATCCACCCCGATTTGCCCGAATCCAGAGTTTCCACGTGGGTGACTTTGTGGGTAAGATTCGGCCATGGCCCGAGTCGTTAACAAGCTGTCGCCGCTCAAGGTCGCGAAGCTGACCACGCCCGGCCTTTATGGCGACGGCAACAATCTCTACCTCCAGATCGCCCTCTCGGGGGCGAAATCCTGGTCGTTCCGGTTCATGATCCGCGGCCGGGCGCGCGAGATGGGGCTCGGCCCCGTCACCCTGATGTCCCTGGCCGAGGCCCGGATGCGCGCCATCGAATGCCGGCGCCTCCTGCTCGACGGGATCGATCCGATCGAGCACCGCCAGACCCAGCGCGAGGCGAGAACTGTTCGCGGCAAGACCTTCGCCACCTGCGCCGAGGCCTATATCGAGGCGCACCAGGCCGGCTGGAGCAACGCCAAGCACGCCGGGCAGTGGCGGGCGACGCTCGCGACCTATGCCTACCCGGTCTTCGCCGAGACGCCGGTGGGCGCGATCGACCTCGATCTCGTGGTCAAGGCGCTCAAGCCGATCTGGACCGACAAGCCGGAGACCGCGAGCCGCCTGCGCGGGCGGATCGAATCAATCCTCGACTACGCCACCACCAAGGGTTGGCGGCAGGGCGACAATCCGGCGCGATGGAAGGGCTTGCTCGAGAACGTCCTGCCGGCCAAGGGGCGGATCGCCCGGGTTGCGCATCACCCGGCGCTGAAATGGCGCGATCTGCCGCCATTCATGGCCGAACTGGCGCAGCAGGAGGGCGTGGCGGCGCGGGCGCTGGCGTTCACGATCCTCACGGCGTCCCGATCGGGCGAAACCATCGGTGCGACCTGGAGCGAGATCGATCTGGCCGCAAAAATCTGGACGATCCCGGAGTGGCGGCTGAAGAAGCGGCAGGGCGATCATCGCGTGCCGCTGACCGATCCGGTGCTGGCGATCCTCGCCGCAATGCGGGCGGCGACCGGAACGCCGGCGCCGGCCGCGTTCGTGTTTCCCGGCGGCAAGAGGGGCACGGGACTGAGCAACATGGCAATGCTGATTCTGCTCCGCCGCATGGGGCGGGAGAACATCACGACCCATGGGTTCCGCTCCACCTTCCGGGATTGGGCGGCCGAGGCGACGGACTATCGGCATGAAGTGGTCGAGGCCGCGCTGTCGCACACGGTGAGCGACAAGGTCGTCGCCGCCTATCGGCGCACCGACTTCTTCGACCGCCGTCGGGATCTCATGACCGACTGGGCGCGCTATGCTCTCGCCTCCCCCGAGTCGGACGGTTCCGCATTATGACCCGCGATGAAGACGAACAGGCACCGAAGCCCCGCAACCGCCGCCCGCGGGCGCCGCGGATCAAGACGCTGCCGGAATCGATGCGCGATCCCCGGCACAATCCGGACGCGGCGCTGGCAGAGATCCGCGCCGTTCTCAAGGCGGGTGGCCGGCCTCTGTCCTTGGACGAGGCCAAGGCTTGGCTCGGCCAGGTCGATCTGCAGCATTTCGAGGCCGAGATCGATCCGCAAACCGGCGAGGCAAGGAGCCCGGAAAAGGCCGAGCGCGACAAGGATGGCCGCCTGCGGTTTCGCAAACCGGGTGAAAAGCATGGCCCAGGCCGGCTCAGGATGCGGTCGGAACAGGCAATCGAGCAGGCCGAGGCGGATTTCGCCCGGGCGGTGAACCAGGTTGAACAGGTGTCATGCCTGCTAGACCACCAATCTGTTGCAAGTCGTCGAGCGGTTGCTGTTCGTTCAAGCGAGGCAGAAGCAACGACTGCGAAAGTATGTGAGCTCTATGATTCGATGACCCTTCCTGCGCTCAGCCGGGCATCTGCCATCGTCAGGTTACTTGCCCGAGAGGGCCGCACAATCTCGGTCCAGCGGGTCCGCCAGATTCTGCGCGCTCACGGTCGGTCTGCCGCTCGCGGCAGCAACCCGTCCTGATCGAAAAGCGAAAGCGACCTGGCCTGCCATAATCCAACAACCCGTGCCCGTCCGGCATCATCCACGCGTGTTCTCAACCGCAAGAGGTGACAAGATGAGCCAAGACGGTGCGCCCAACTTCGTTTCAATACCGAACTGGGTGAGGCGGACGGGGATTTCCCGGAGCAAAACATATGAATTGCTGGCCGCAGGCGAGCTATCGGCGCGCAAGGTCGGCCGGCGCACGCTGATAGACCTGAAAGCTGGCCTTGTGTGGCTGGACAAGCAGCCCGCACCGAAGATTTCGATGCCGTTCGCCAAGCGCCGCCGTACGGAGGTGGTGTGATGAGCTACGCTACCTTCGACGCAGATGTTTCGGCAACTGCCGATCAGGACGCGCTTGGCGGTTCCGTCCATGGTCATCGCGCTCCCAATGACCGGTTGATGCCGCTGCGTGATGTCGCTGACCAGTTGGATGTGTCGCTCTCGACCCTACGGCGGCGCATCGCCGAAGGTGCCCTCCGCGTTCATCGGATCGGCCGAGCGATCCGCGTCTCGCACGCTGATCTCGGTGCCTTCCTGGCCGCCAGCCGGAGCGAAAAACCATGAATGCTGCACAGCTTCAATTTCCTGGCTTCGCGACGACCTCGGGCCACCGTCAGCCGCAAGTTGAAGAGCCTTTGCCCGCTGACGGTTTCCCGACTGCGCGCACCCGCACATGCAAGAAGGCAGGCGCGTGCAGGAGGATGCGCGTGAAGCAAAGAGACCTCTTCAGCGCCGTTCATCCGGAGAAAGTCGACGTGACCTCCGGGATCGACATCCTCGAGCCGGCTCAGCCGCAACGTGCCGAGCGTAACGATAGCGACGTCGCACCTGCTGATCGAGACGGCGCGATCATCGATCCCACGACCACCTCACTCCCTGCCAATGCTCGCACTCGCGTTGCTGGCGACGTCGTCGTTTGCGCGACACCTCCGGCCACATTCGCCGAGGCGCTCGAACTGCTCGCGGCCAGCAACACCCTGCCGGCGGCAAGGCTCAAGGATCTCCGGCGCGACGTGGCATGGGTGGAAGATCACCGCCCCCGCAATCGGGACGGTTCCGCGGCAGCCCCCTTGCCGTGCGATCCCGCCGCACTGCGGCCGATCCTGAAGAGCTTGAAATTTGATCGGAAGAAAACCGGGCCGAAACGCCTCTATAATATCAAAGCCTCGCTCGCCGCGATCCAGCGCAAGACGGGCTGGCTCCCGCCGCGTGAGCCTCGCCGGCCGATCACCACTTCCGCCTGGGCCAGCCTGCTCGGCATGATGGGCGATGACGATCTGAGCCGCCCGACGATGCGGCGCTTCGCGGTGTTCTGTGAAGAACGCAATGTCGCACCCGGGGATGTCTCGCTCGAACACCTCGACGCCTATCACGACGCACTCGCCGCCACGAATGCCAAGGCGCCTGACCAGACAGTGACGACGATCAAATCGCGGTGGAACCGCTTGTGCCGCGAGCAGGAATCTTTCCCCGGCAAGGGACTGCCTGCCCGCCGCAACCCGAACACGATCCGCAATGACGCCAACGGCATCCCGCCGAGCTTCATGGCAGACCTGAATGCCTATATCGCGAAGCTCCGCAATCCGGGACCGTTCGAAAAGGGTTTCAGGGGCCCTGCCGCGAAGAGCACCATGCGAACACGCGGCGATATTCTTGCCCTCGCGCCCCATCGGCTGGTTAAACGCGGCTGGCCCGCGGCTGCACTGACCTCTCTCGCAGCCATCCTCACCCCCACAGCGGTCGAAGCGATCTTGACCGATTATTGGGAGGTGAATTGCGCGGAGAATGGATGGACACTCGGCGCGGAAGCCACGGCACAAGCCCTTGCAGCCGCCGCGCGCCAATGGGGCAAATTGCCGGCCGCCGAACTGGAGCAGGTTCTCGAGATATGCCGCGAGGTGCGGGCGAAGCATCGCGGCTTCACGGCCAAGAAACTCGAACGGCTCGCGCAATTCGACGATCCGAAAATCGAGCGGCGCTTCCTGCAGCTGCCGGAAATACTATGGCGCAAGGCGCTGAAATTCACCGAGGCCGGCAAGATGAAGCGCGGCGCCGATACCGCGAAATACGCCCTCGCGCTGGCGATCCTGTTCGACAAACCCCTGCGCGTCGCCGATCTTGCGATCCTCGATCTCGCCCTCGATTTTGCGCGCAACACCAAGGGCAAGATCACCGGTGTGAAAATCGCCAACGGCCGCGCCTCCAAGCGTGCGCCTATGGTTGAAGGCGCGCTGTCGGCCCAGACGGTGCGCATGCTGGAGACCTACGTCACCAGATTCCGCCCGATCCTGCTGCATGACGAGTCGACCGCGCTCTTCCCGGGGCAGGCAGGCGGCCACCTCGATTCGAGATCGATGGCCACACAGATCCGGGCGCTGATCGGCCGCGAGCTCGGCGTCGACGTCAATTCGCATCTCATGCGCTCCTATGTTGGCACGGTCATTCTCGACGAAGACCCGCGCGCCGTCGCCCTCGCCCAGCGCGTGCTCGGGCACCAGAACGCCGCGACGACGCTGAAATTCTACGCAGCGCAACGCGGCCGCGCCGCAAACCGCGCGTATGCCGAGCTGATTGAGCGCCGGCGCCGGCGGCTGCGGACGAGTCTGGAGGGCTAGGTCCGTGACCGCCATCCCTCCAAACCCCGGCCCCGATGCCGTTCCGGGCAACAAGGAACACCGCCGTAGCCTGCCACTGGCGAACTGGCCGCCCGAAGATCGGGCGCGCTGGCAACGTGTGAAGGAGAAGCACGGCCTGTTCGATCGGCAGGCCATCCTACACAGCCTCGAAACGCCGACAGTCCGCGGGCTCGAACAATCCGTCGGCCGCTTCCTGGCCTATCTGCTCCATGTCCGGGCGCTGATACCGGCAGCATCGATCGGCCCCCTCCTCTCGCCCGAGCTGGTGAACGACTATGCCGACTTCATGCGCGAGCGCCTGCGGGCAGGCTCTGTTCATGAGGAGTTGCGCCGCCTGCGCGCCGGCCTCGGTATTTTGTTCCCCGGCGCAGCGCTCGGCTGGATGAATTCGCTCCCGCTGAAGCCGACCCGCGCCGAAATACTCGCCTCCCGCAAACCGATCGCCCGCCCGGACGCCGCCCGCGTTCTCGCCGCCGCGTACAGCGCCTTCGATGCACTGCCGGTCATTCAACGCGATACCGAAACCTCGCAGGAAGCGCGCAACGCACTGATGGTAGCGTTCTGCGTCCTGTTCGGCCTGCGGCTCAGCGACCTCGCGCGGATCCGGCTTGGCGAACACCTGCGCCAGCATGGATCGCGCTGGCGGCTGATGTTCCCCTCCGGCGTCAAGAACGACGCCCTCCTGCTCTTCGACGTTCCCCCCGAACTCGCGCAGCGGCTCGAAACCTATCTCGGCGCCTGGCGCGTCGCCCTTCTCGGCAACCGCCTCGATCATGGCTTCCTATGGATCGCACGCGGCGGCAAACCACCGCTTGAGAAGACGGTCGCCATGGGTATCGCCAAATTCGGCCGGCTTCATCTGGGCCGTTCCCTGAACAGCCACGTCTTCCGCCATGTCTTCGCGGTGACCACCGTCCTGCGCAATCCGGCCGATGCCGACCTCGCCGCCGCTTCACTCGGCCATACCAGCGAACAGATGGTCCACGGCACATACACACGATCCGACGATCAGGAGATCTCCCGCCTCTGGCTGCGCAAGCTGACCCGCAAGCGCAGGGGGCGCTGATCATGCCTAAGCAACGGAACGTCCCCACCCACGCCCAGAATTGTAATGACAAAAGCGTTACAGCATCCTAGATGGTTCATGATGGCACCCCTCAAGCAAGCCTCTGCGCCACCCTCCCGACGCGACACGCTCAACCTGCGGATCAGGAGCGACGACCGCGGGCTGATCGACCGCGCCGCTGCCCTGACCGGCAAGACCCAGACTGACTTCGTGATCGACGTCGCCCGCCGCGCCGCCGAAGACGCCCTGCTCGACCGCACGCTGTTTCTCGCAACGCCAGATGCGTTCGACGCCTTCCGCGCGCGGCTCGACGAACCGCCGCGGCCGAATGCCCGCCTCCAGCGCGCCCTGAAGACAACCCAGCCCTGGGAATGACGTGCGCCTCACCCCGCCCGAACCGCTCGACGAGCATCACGACATCAGCGGCCTCAACTGCGGCGTCGCCTCACTGGATGACTGGCTGAGGCGCCGCGCCCGCGCCAAACAGGCCAGCGGCGCGACCCGCACCTTTGTCGTGACCGAAAGCGGCCGCGTTGTCGCCTATTGCGTAGCGCCATCCAGCCCAGCAATATCGTGTCTTGACGATTTCAGTCTCGGCAATCATGTCTCCGTTCGTCTTCGCAAATGAACTGAGTCGCTACCCGCTGAAATCGCTCAACCATCTTTTGCAATCAGGCGATTATGAAGCAGAGTAAGATGCGAATTTGGATCGACACTGAGGATTTCTTCCAATATGCGGGCCATGGTAGCCGCCCAAGTGGCATACAGCGCCTGGCCTTCGAGTTGCAGCGCGCCTTGGTTGCTCTGGCGCCACATGATGTGCGCTTCCTTCGTCATAACACGGCTGGAACTGGGTTCGTCCAGGTCGAGTTTGTGGAAATCGAAGACCTGTTTAAAATCCTTTCCAAGCCAGATGATCTCGTCCTCCCGCCGCCACAGCAAAAGATATGCAATGTGGGGCGCACCCGGCTCTTGATTCGTAAACTAGTCAACACCCTGCCCACTGCCGCTGCGGCAGCGCTGCGCCGCTGCAACTCCCGCCGACAGGCAGCTCTAGTTGAAGCTGTGGCTGCGATACGAGAGCTTGCGGTAGCACTGCGCGCGATTGCATCTTGGATTAAACAAGACAGAAAAATCCGGCACGGACCGCCAAGCGCTAAACTACAGTACAATTTTGAGATCCAAGCGGCAGAAGGCGATTGGCTGCTCTGCCTCGGCTCACCTTGGGGAATAAAAAATTATGCAAATCTGGTACAGACTACTTGCACAAAATATAATTTGTTTTTTGCATTATTATTATATGACATCATACCATTGCGTCGACCTGAATGGTGCGATGTAAACCTTACTAAAGCATTTCGTTCCTGGTTTCACGGCGTAGCACCGCTCGTGGACCGTATAATTACTATCTCCCATACAACTGCCAGAGATGTCGAAACTTATGCCGCACAAACCAGTATGGCAATAAAGGGCATTCCCGTGCCGATTCCGATTGGCACGGGCTTTGGCCAACCTCTTGCTCCTTCGCGCACAAAGCGCCTGCCGCCAGCAGGGAGTTTCGTGTTGTTCGTATCAACCATCGAGGCGCGGAAGAATCACATTCTGGCCTTTCGCATTTGGCGGGAACTGCTATCCATCCTGCCGCGTGAGCAGTTGCCTACCTTAGTCTTCGCCGGTCGGGTAGGCTGGCTGGTGGCGGACTTTATGCAGCAGCTGGAAAATGCTGACTGGCTGGATGGCAAAGTCCTGTTGATCGAATCACCAAGTGACGGCGAACTGGCCGCACTCTACGAGAGTTGCCAGTTCACTCTTTTTCCATCTTTTTACGAGGGGTGGGGTTTACCGGTAACGGAGAGCCTCGCTTATGGCGTCCCTTGCTTGGCGTCAAACTCAACTTCTTTGCCTGAAGCAGGGGGGGCGCTAGCCCGATATTTTGACCCGGATGACCTGCAAGATGCGCTGCGCACGGTGCAGGAGGTGTTAGAAAATCCGACCGAACTGGCTACATGGCGGACTGAGATCCGTGAGCACTTCCGCCCTGTCAGCTGGCGCGAGAGCGCCGCTGCCACGTTGCGCTTGTTGGGTCATTCATAGTGCTGTTAATTATACCATGTCTCGCTGATCGCGACCCATGGTGTCGAGTTGACGTGCACCCCTGAATTGGCGCCATTTTTGGGTAGAGTCCGTTTCTCGAGGAGACGGACGAATGAAGCGGAGCAGGTTTTCGGACGAGCAGATTATC